>CACZRU010000104.1 GCA_902783605.1 uncultured Lachnospiraceae bacterium | reverse complement strand
TGAGGATCCTTGCCATATGGCCATGTTGCTCCGGCATTTGTCATAACAACGCCAGCCTTCTTAGCCTTATCAACAATCTCCTTAGCACATCCATCAAGAGCATCAAAGCTGATGAAGTAACCACCATTTGGATTTGTCCATTCACCAACACCAAGTCCGCCAAGTCTGTTCTCAAGAGTATTAAGAACAACCTCGAACTTTGGTCTGATGATCTCAGCATGCTTCTTCATATGCTCTGTCATACCGTGAATGTCACCAAAGAATCTAACATGTCTCAGCTGATTAACCTTATCATGACCGATTGTCTGATGCTTCAGCTGCTTAAGAATGTCTTCCATGTTGTTAAGTGATGTTGCAAGTGCAGCTATACCACTTCCTGGAAATGAAATCTTTGATGTTGATGCGAATTTATATACAAGATCAGGATTTCCTACTCTCTTACATTCTGCAAGAATCTCAACCAGGTAATCCTCTCTATCTTCATATAAATGATGAATACCATATGCATTATCCCAGAAGATACGGAAATCATTAGCAGCTGGCTTCAGTCTTGCAAATCTTCTTACTGTATCATCTGAATATGAATAACCCTGTGGGTTTGAATACTTTGGACAGCACCAGATACCCTTGATTGCCTCGTCCTCAGCAACCAGTTTCTCAACCATATCCATATCAGGACCAACTGGGCTCATAGGAACAGGGATCATCTCAATTCCGAAGTACTCTGTTATACCAAAATGTCTGTCATATCCTGGTACTGGGCACAGGAACTTTACCTTATCCAGCTTGCACCATGGAGTATTTCCCATAATACCGTGTGTATATGCTCTGGCAATAGTATCGTACATAACATTAAGTGAAGAATTTCCATAAATTATAATGTTATCTGGATTATTCTCCATCATGTCTCCGATAAGAACCTTAGCCTCTTCAATACCTGTAAGGACTCCATAATTACGACAGTCTGTTCCATCAGCACAGGAAAGATCAGCTTCTGAATTCAGTGCATCCATCATGCCCATTGAAAGATCAAGCTGCTCTCTGCAAGGCTTTCCACGGCTCATATCAAGTCTCAGGTCCATATCCTGATACTTCTTGTATTCCTTCTTAAGAACGGCGATTTCTTCTTTCAGTTCTTCAATTGACATCTCTGCATAAGGCTTCATAATTTTCCTCCAAACTATATAAATTATAAGTTACTTATATTTTCTCTTTTATTCTAGATATATAAATATAGATATATAAAAATAAATATAGTATAGCTACTTATATATTGATATTTATGATAAATATAGATTCTTAGTATAGATACATTATAGATAAAAATTTATAAAAATAATTTCTAAATAGAAATTCAATTAACCATTTTTCTTGTAAAATAAAACTAAAAAACGCTTGATCTGACTAGGATTTATCTCTAATCCCCATCAAATCAAGCGCTATTATACTACATCTTTTCTGCATTTGCAAAAAACAAATTACTGACTAGTCTTACTTCATAGTCTTATTGCATAGCTTTATTGCATAGTCTTATTGCATAGTCTTATTGCATAGTCTTATTGCATAGCTCCATCAGCCCCCAACCAATAACCATCAACGTAGTCATTAGTTACTGCATATCCATAGTAATTGAAGTAGTACCACTTTCCATCAATCTTCTGCCACTGGCTCCATGGATACCAGCCACTTGAATCTTCAAACCACCAGCCATCGGAATTTGCATGCCATGAACCTACTCCTTCATAGGTCCAAGCACCATTTCCACTTAACCAGTAACCGTCAATCCACTCATTACTTGCCATAGTTCCGTCACCATGGAAATAGTAATAATTATCATCTATGTAACGCCAGCCTGTCATCATGTAACCATCTTCACCAAGTGCATACCAATTGCCTTTAGACTTCAGCCAGCATCGCTTAGCTCTGGTTCCATTTTCCATCATGTAATACCAGCCACCTGCATCACTCGCCCATGAACCTTTTACAGAAGTAGTAGTAGCAGGATCATCTTCAGCTCCACCTCCTACAGCTGTACTCTGACCTGCGCTTCCTCCATAACTATCAGAAGACACAGGAGAACCTTCTTCAAATGCACCTCTTGAGTTAAGTCTGGAATAAACATCATTCGTTACGCCTACAGTAAATCTGTAAGTAACTCTTTCGGATGTTCTGCTAACTACAGAATCAGCAGGCTTTGTACTGAACTGCTGTGCCCAGTAATAGTAATAATTTCCGTTACAATAAACAACACCTATACCAATAGACTTCCAGCTAGGATATAGAATATTCTTTCTATGACCTTCACATCTCATCCATGAACCTGAATCCATATCATAAGAGCTATTCTCATCAATATCTCTTCCGCCATCAGATCTGTCGTGTCTCATGAACATTACATTATAAGGAGTTGTATGGCCATATGCTATATTCTCTCCCTGAGATTTTGCCAGAATAGAAAGACAGCTTGTTCCATCAGGTCTTGTATGTGCTTTACTGTTATCAATCTCACTATGAGCATAAGCTTCACCTACAACTACAGATTCTGCAGCTCTGATCATAGCAGCTTCCATAAGCGACTTATCCATCTGCAGTGCATTAAGTCCAGCCTTGGCTCTTTCTTCATTTACATAGTCCAGAACTTCAAATGCATAATCATACAGCGCTCTGGCAGTAACTGTTACTTCAGCATCAGCAGCCTCTACTTTAGAAACGCCAAGCCCTGCACCATACCCGACTGAGCTGACAACCATAGCCAGAGCCATGATAATTGCTACTGCGAATCTGGTAAATCTTATGCATTTTTTATTGCACTCTATCATAATTTTACCACCCCATTCTTGATACTTGTATTTTATCTCAAAAATACCTTTGGTCACTTATGTAATTATACCGTATTGGAGATGATTTTTCCATGTCAAAATGCTCATTTTTGTAGCATTTTTTTTACGATTTCAAATGAAAAATACGCTTTTACAATATATGGTTTTTTACTATTCAGGGGTATTTACAATACTTAAAAAAAGTGTTATACTGCGTTACGCTAAAGCGTTAAAGTGACGAGTTAAAATAATAAGATAAAATAATGAGTTAAAGTGATAAGGAGACCAAATAAAATGATTGCAGTACTTAAACAGGATACAACTGAAGATCAGCTTCATGAACTTACAGAATGGTTTGAAAATCAGGGCGTCAAATGTCACATCTCTAGAGGCGATTATCAAACGATCATAGGACTGGTAGGTGATACATCCAGTATTGATATAGAGCTTGTAGAATCTCTGGACATCATTGAAAATGTTAAAAGAATTTCTGAGCCTGTACATAAATCCGAAAAGAAAAAAGCCAAGATAGGAGACTTCGACAGATCTGGTGTAAAAACAGTAGGCGTTGTTGGACTGGGACTGATTGGTGGATCATTTGCAAAAGCCTTCAAGGAGCATAGTAATGCAAAGGTCTTAGGAATGGATATAGATGAAACCATATGTCAATTTGCAAAACTGGATGGTACTCTGGACGACTTTCTTACAGATGACAATATTGGTGAATGCGACCTTATAATCCCCGCCCTATATAATCAGGCAATTATAGATTTCGTTACAACTAAAGCCCCACTTATCAAAAAGGGCGCTCTTGTAATTGATACCGGTGGACTTAAGAGAAGAGTCTGTACGGAATGTTATAAGATTGCAAATGAATATGGTTTTACTTTCATTGGTGGACATCCAATGGCAGGAAAAAAATTCTCCGGCTATAAACACAGCACAGGCAAGCTTTTCAGAGATGCCTCAATGATAGTAGTTCCTGAAGACACTTCAGATATTTCTTTCTTTGAACATATCGAGGATGTATTCTCACCATGTCGCTTCGGAAGCATAACTATCTGTTCTGCTGAAAAGCACGACCAAATGATTGCCTTTACATCCGAGATGGCACACATTGTTTCAAATGCATACATCAAGAGTCCTACAGCAAAAGAACATAAAGGATATTCAGCCGGCAGCTACAAAGATATGACTAGAGTAGCCTGGCTGAATGAAGATATGTGGACTGAAATATTCCTTGAGAATAGAGACAATCTTATCTTTGAGCTTGAAACAATTATAAAATATCTTAAAGAATATGAAGAAGCATTAAAAAATGGCGATGCCGAAACCCTTCATAAAATACTAAGGGACGGCAAACTCGCCAAAGAAGAAGTCGATGGTATATAAAATTCTAAATATTAATCTTCATTTAGTGTATCCAGCATAAAACTGAATATAATTGAAGCAATATAAAGTACTACACCAACAATGAAACATATAAACCCTGGGCCGACAGCGTATATACAATTCATGCTGTCTGCTCCGGGAACTCCTGAATCTTTACAATTTTTAATAAACATTGTCCAGTTATCACGTAGTCCTTCATACTGACCAATCGCATTTCCAATAGAACCAATATGTGTCATAAGAATCATCAGGACGATCACTCCTAAAACTAGTCCTAATCTGGTTCTTTTTTTATATTTTGTGAAAATTTCTGTTTTGGTTATATTATCTTTAATTCCAATAACCGCAAGAAGAATAACTACTGCATAATATAATAACAAAAATACAGCAGATATAATCGCTTGAAAACCTACCTTGCCTTTCAGTGATCTAAAACAAGTCATGAATATGTTTAATCCACTAAAATCGGTGGCAGTAGTCTTAACATAAAGCATCATCCAATACAAAAATGTCGCTGCGACCATAAGTACACAGCCTATCAGCGACATTATTCCTGACTTTTTATAAACTCCAGCTCTCTTATAAAATGGTACCTCATTACCATTTTTCTTTGACATAAATTCCTTCCTCACTAAGCTCTTTAAGTCTATTTTTGACCATATCCAGCTCTTCTATATAAGTCATGCCAAACCACTGTTCATCAGTTGGAATACAGACAACTTGTCCAGCATCTCTAGACAAAATATCCTGTACAGCATCTGATATAGTTTCCTCAAAGGTTTCAGGAGATTTCTTAACACCTTCTTCAAATCTCTTTTCAAATGAAACCTCTATATCATCTATAAATCCTCTTCCAAATGCCCAGAGGTTCATAGATGCAAATGCGCCTAAAGGAATAAGATTAAAGGTCATTCCATTATCCAATGTATAATAGCCCCTTCCATCCTCAAGCTTTATTCTCTTTCTCTCGTCAATTCTTGTAAGTTTATTATCACTATCTATCTGACAGATTCCACGACTCACTGTACCTGTAGCACTAAGTGTCTTTACAAGGTCATAGCAGATGCAGCCATGAACATTATCCTGCGACTCATTTTCCAAGAAATCATAAGCCGCCTTATATGCACCTCTTCCATAGAAGTCATCCGCATTTATAGTAAGGAACTTTCGTCCCCTTAAAACTTCCCTTGCACTCCAGAGAGCGTGAGTTGTTCCCCATGGCTTTGTTCTGTCTGCAGGTATTTCTACATTCCCAGGATAATCATCTAATTCTTGAAATACATATGATACAGGACACTTCTGACTTATCCTATTTCCAATAGCCTCTTTAAATTTATCTTCAAATGATTTGCGAATGATAAATACTATCTCACTGAAGCCAACTTCTAAAGCATCATAAACAGCATAATCCATAAGAATATGTCCAGATTCATCAACTGGTTCAATCTGCTTCAGCCCTTTAAACCTGCTTCCAAGTCCCGCTGCCATAATGACAAGTACAGGC
>CACZRU010000103.1 GCA_902783605.1 uncultured Lachnospiraceae bacterium | reverse complement strand
AACCTCATCCCAGTCGGCACTCATCTTGTTGTCCTTAGGCTTAATGTATGTGACTATATTGTCCATGTGAAGTCCATCGATAGGTGGTCCCCACTCTTTCATCTCCATATTATTATATATTTCAAGTGATTTAAGACGCAGTTCCAGCATCCACTCTGGGTCATTCTTTTCTTTTGAAATCTGTCTGACAATTTCTGGAGTAAGACCCTCGGCAACCTTATAAACATCCTCATCTACATTTCGGAAGTCATATAGGCTTCTGTCCACATCTTCTACATATGTTTTTTCTTTATCTGACATTTTTATCCTCTATAAATTTACTTATATATACTTAAGATTCTACGAATCTCTCAAAGCCGTTTGCGTTGATTTCGTCCACAAGTGATGCATCGCCTGTCTCTACAATCTTTCCATCTACAAGAATGTGTGTGTAATCAACCTTCAGCGCCTCAAGAATTCTTGTGCTGTGTGTAATGATGATAAGTGCTCCATCACCACTCTCATGATAAGCCTTTACACCATCTGATACTGTACGAACTGCATCAACATCAAGACCAGAATCAGTTTCGTCAAGAATGGCAAGATCCGGCTTCATCATAAGCATCTGAAGAATCTCTGCCTTCTTCTTCTCACCACCAGAAAAACCTACATTAAGATCTCTGTCTGCGTAAGACTTGTCCATATTGAGGAGCTCCATCTGCTTCTCAAGGTTCTTTCTGAAATCCCAAAGTCTTGCTCTTGTACCAGTCTTAGTATCTACTGCATTCCTGATAAAGTTTGAAAGTGAAATACCAGGTACTTCAATAGGATTCTGGAAAGAAAGGAAGATTCCTGCCTTCGCTCTATCAGCAGTTTCCTCATCTGTGATATCTTCACCTTTGAATGAGATACTGCCTCTACTTACTGAATAATTTGGGTTACCCATGATAGCATAGCCAAGAGTTGACTTACCAGCACCATTTGGTCCCATGATTACATGTGTCTCACCAGGACCCACCTCAAGGTTAACACCATGCAGTATCTCTGTTTCTGCGACACTTACATATAAATCTTTGATTGATAATAAATCTGACACTTTATTGTCTCCTTCTATATATTTAAATCATAAAACTAAATTAAGACTCTTTGCTCCGCTCAAAATGAAACACATGGTCATTTTAAAACGAAATAGATGGTGGCCTCTGCCTAGTCAATCAATAGGCAAAAAACACCATCTATGTAGTATACTTTATACAGCAGATAAAATCAAGCAATGTAACGCTTTATAGCTGAATAAGATTTGTATCTATTCCTTTACCCTTAAATACTGAATCAAGACCTCTGTCATCAGTAAGAAGAATAATCTGTTCTTCCTTCATATCCATAAGACAATCTGCAAGAGCCTTTACCTCTGTTGCACTCTCCAGCATAGAAGTTCCATCGATTATAAGTGGAAGATTCTCCTTAGCAAGATATTTGGATATGCTAAGCCTTACTGCCAGATAAACCTTTCCAGCATCCATGTCCGACAGATTCTCAATCGGAACATATCCATACTCAGCCTTCAGAATTATATTTCCCTTATCATCAAAGGTCAGTTCACTGAACAGCCCCTGAGTCAGAAGATTAATATATCTTGATACATTTCCCAGAAGATTCTTAAAGGCTTCCTCTCTAAACTTATTTGACAATGAATTAATCTTTGCTATGGCAAAATCAATAGCCTTAATCTCTTCCTCGAGTTCACTCTTCTTCTTAAATACAGAATCAAATTCACGGCGGAGCTTTTCTCTCTCATTTCTCCTGTCAATAAGAGCGTTTTCCTTCTCTTTGAGTTCAGCTTTTTTCTGTTGATACTCTCTGGCAAATGTCATATCAAAGTCTATTTCTTCTTGTTCCTCAGCTTCTTCTCTAAGTTCATCCAGAACTTTTCGGAATTCTGCTTCATCAGGAGTTTCTTCATCCTTGGAACTATCAAAGTACCCCTTCGCCTTAAAGCCATCTATCAAAGTAAACAGTACAAACAATACGGTAAATACAATAAACAGACTTCTAATAACATTTTCAAATGGAAGTATATATACTACTGCAGAAATAACCAAGATAACAAATAATGCAGTTGCAAGGATAACTGGTACTCTGTCAGTAAATTTTACCTTATCTATGTCCGCCTCTTCCCCATTATTTGCGTCAGGATCATCATAAAGGTCTGCATCTGTTATCTCATCAGAATTTCCAGAACCAAACTTAAATGCTTTCTTAAGTTCAGGCGGTCTCTTAAAACCTTTCTCTTTTTTCTTATCTGATTTTTTTTCTGAATTCTGGGACTCATCAGTATTTTTCTTAATACTGATTCCAACTTCTCTCTCAGTTATCCTGTCAATCTTCTCATCAATAGAAGCATCATTTTCGTAAGTTACAGTTCCATCCTCGTTCTCTACCATACGACGTGCAACTCTCTTACGTCTTTCAGCCTCCATAACAAACTCTTCATTAAGAGTTTTTATCTCTGCTTCCACTGCTTCAATCTCAGAATCAACAGTATCATATTCAGATATTCTATCATCCAATTCGTCAAGCCTTCTTATAAGCGGCTTAGGAATATGCATCTTTTTCTCATTCTCAAGATACTTGATTGCCTTAACCTTATCTATATTAGATGAACCAGTAAGTGTAATATTAGTCAGATAATCTTGAAGGTCCTTCTTTCCGCTGGAATCCTCATCTCCCATGATACACTTTGTATCCAGGAAAGTGTTCTTATCAGTTTCACATAGCGTACCGCAGATAGTATCCTGATTTACCAGTCTCACTTCTCTTCCGGAAATAACATCCAGAACTGAAGCCTTCTTAGCACCTGCCAGGAAGGTCCTGTCAACAAGGTATGTCTTATCCCCATCCTGGATATATGCTGTTCCTGAATATCCATTACTTCCAGTTGGTTTTCTAAGGTCATAGTTAGAGCGGACCCTGGTTATTCCTTCTCTACGAGGAATACCATACATAAGCCCTATAAGAAAATCTCTGATTGTAGATTTTCCTGAATCCTCTGCACCATAAACTATATTCACGCCCTTCTGGAGATCCATGCTCTTATTATGAAATTTTCCAAAATCTCTGATTAAAAGTTTTGTGAGATACATTTGTTATTCTTCTCCTGCCATTATAAGAGCTTCCATTCCGTATCTTAGAGCCTTGTTTCTTATTCTTTCGTCGACAGTATAGCTGTCATTCACCTCTCGAATGAAGCTTCCCATCATATTTTTCTCATTTTCAACTCTCAGCATCTTCTGATCATCATCTGAAATGGTCATGTTGAGAATCTCGTAAATGTTATATCTGCCCTTAATCCTTGTCATATCGAAGCTGGTATTATCGCTGGAAAAGCCTCTAAGTATAATCTTATAAATATTCTCATTTCCAAGCTTCATCATCTTCTCATCCAGATTCTTCGTTATCTCCTCTGTGCTGAGATCAGGATTCATTGTAATACTTATATCAATATAATTTCTTCTAGCTATCGGACACCAGCTTATCTTGGTTCCCTCATCAGTAACTTCTCCAAGAACATAGCCATGTCTGCCTGTTTCCTTTGGTCCAAGCGGTTCAGGCGAACCAGCATATGCCATACGGTTCTTTAGTATATGCACTGGACGTCTAATATACCCCATAGCCACATAATCAAAGCCCTTTGCTGCCAGCTTATCTTTCTTAAATGGCATATGAAGTTTATCTCCGCCATGTCCCAGAAGAATATTAACTGCATCCTTATGTCCCGGATCAATGCTCTCGATAATATTTTCTTTATATTCCGGTTTTCCGTAACTATATCCTGTAACGCAGGTATTAATTCCACGAAGATATGCATTTGTTGTCTTATCAGGTGGAAGCATTACAGTTCGAGAACGGAATTTATACGCTTCACTGTCACTCCCCGGAGTAATGTAATCACTGGATCCTGAAAGGATAACTGTTCTCGTTTTTTCAAGTCTCATGAGCTTGTCATCCACAAAAATAAGATCTTCAACTGATGGCGATCTGTCGAAAAGATTTCCAGCAATGAGAAGAAGATCTATGTCCTTTTCATTACAAGCATCTAAAACTTTTTCAAATGTCTCTTCTATTTCTTTGGTTCTATTTTCGCCCCATTCGAACTCCGCATCAGGAGTCGCAAATAGATGAACATCTGCTATATGAATGAATTTCATGTTTCCTTTTCCTTTTAATATATCTAATGAATATATCCTGTAAATATATCTTAAAATATATCTTTTAATATAAATATTCTTCGCTTCGCTCAGAATGACATTTTTATTATCTTATTCCTGACACCTTCACGAAACAAATCATAACTTCATAATTATACAAGCAAGTAATAAATAATGCAACAATTCCGTGCAGGAGTTCATACACTGTTCCGTTATCTGTTTTTTATCTGTTT
>CACZRU010000102.1 GCA_902783605.1 uncultured Lachnospiraceae bacterium | reverse complement strand
TTATTACTGGAGTTATTACTGGAGTTACTGATGGAGTTATTACGGGAAATGAAGTTTCGGAAACTTCTGAATATGAATCCTCTGAGACTAATGGCATGACCATCTATCTTGTTGGAATTGGAATGGGGGATGATGGTTCACTGACAATTGAAGCCAGAGAAGCAATTAAAAAATCTGACATGGTATTTGGGGCTGAAAGAATGCTTAGAAATATCACGAATTCCAATAAGTATTCCATGTATCTGTCGAAGGATATTATTCCTGTATTGGAGAGGGATAATCCGGGTAATGCAGCCATTCTTTTTTCAGGGGATACAGGATTTAATAGTGGTGCCAAGAAAATGCTTGAAGCATTAAAAAAATGGAGAAGCAATATATCCATTAAGGTGCTTCCAGGTATTTCTTCTGTAGCTTATCTTGCATCAAAACTGGGAGAAAGCTACGATGATGCATGTCTTTTCAGTATTCATGGCAAAAATGCTGAAAAGGATTTAAAGCTTCTGGCTGAGAAGGTGACATATAATGATAAGGTTTTTGTTCTTTTATCAGGAGCAGATGATATTCCTGCAATTTCGAAAAAACTGAACAATATGAATATTGATGCCAAGATTTTTGTTGGTTCTAATCTTTCTTATGAAGATGAGAAGTTAACGGAGCTATCTTTGCAGGAGGCTATGAATTATGAGGGGGCGGGAATTGTAACTGCTCTGATAAAGAATATGAAGCCTCAGAGGCATCCTCTTATTAGTATGAAAAAGGATAGCGATTTTATAAGAGATAAGATTCCTATGACTAAGGAATGTATACGCCATGAAAGTATCATACGACTTGGTCTAAGAGAGGGAGATGTATTCTTTGATATAGGTGGGGGGACAGGTTCTGTTGCTATAGAGGCAGCGACACTTGCTTCTAGTCTTCGTGTATATACCATAGAAAAAAACCAAGAAGCTGTTCGATTGATAAAAGAAAATATAAGGCAGGCTGGTGTGGATAATGTAGAGGTATTAGAAGGCGATGCTGTAGATATACTTGGAGATATGGTCAAACCTGACTGCGTATTTATAGGTGGAAGTGGTGGAAAGCTGAGTGAAATCATAAGCCTGATCCATTCGAAAGGAGAAGGGATTAGATTTGTGATAAATGCAGTTAGCCTTGAAACTATAGAAGAAGTAAGAGAAGTTATTAAAAAGTTTGAACCTGCCTGTGAAGAGACAATTATGATGTCAGTTAGTGAAGTTCAAAAGATTGGATCATATCATATGCTTCATGGTCAGAATCCAATATGGATAACATCCTTTATGTTATAAGTTGTTGGTACATGGATGGAGTTGGAAGGATAATTTAAGATGAATAGTATTGTATCCAAAAGAATTATGATTGCTGCTCCAAGTAGCCAGAGTGGAAAGACAGTGGTTACCTGTGCTCTTTTGGAAGTGTTAAAAAGAAATGGTTTGAATCCTATATCCTTTAAAGTAGGGCCTGATTATATTGATCCAATGTTTCATAAAAAGATTCTTGGGATTGACAGTAAAAATCTTGATACATATTTTTCAGGCGAGGATGGAGTTAAATCTATCGTGTCAGATTCTGGTGATAGATATTCAGTAATAGAGGGAGTGATGGGGCTTTATGATGGAACAAGCGTTGAAGGGACTTCGGGGTCTAGTTATGAAGTTGCTTCTGTAACCCAAACACCAATTATTCTAGTGATTGATGCGTCAGGTGTTGGTAGAACCGTGATATCAACAATTAAGGGGATGCTGCTTGATGATGAGAACCATCTAATTAAAGGTGTAATCCTTAACAAGATGACGGAAGGATTTTATATAAAACTAAAGCCTGTTCTAGAATTGGAACTTTCAAAGATAAGAGAAAATATAAAAGTGTTAGGGTTCTTTCCGAAAAAACCTGATATATGTATAGAAAGTAGACATCTAGGGCTAAAGCTTCCTAGCGAAATAGATGATATTAAGAAAAAGATAGCCGACGCGGCGGATACTCTCGAGAAATATATCGATATGGGGGAGATTCTTTCTATTATGGAAGGAGCGGAACATATTGATATTTGTGACGAGCATATACAGACGGATTTTCTAGAAGAAAACGGAGAGCTAATACTTGCGGTTGCGTATGATGATGCATTCTGCTTTTATTATAAAGAAAATCTGGAGTTGTTTGAAAAACTTGGAGTTAAGATAAAGTATTTTTCACCTTTAGCAGATACTGAGCTTCCTGATGAATGTGACGGAATACTACTTGGTGGAGGGTATCCGGAAAACTATCTTGCACAGCTTAGTGAGAATAGTTCCATGCTGGCGTCGATAAAGAAGGCTATTGATAAGGGGATTCCTAGCCTTGCAGAGTGCGGTGGGTTTATGTATCTTCATAAGGAGATAACTGATCAAAATGGTGATTCTTATCATATGGTGGGAACCGTTGATGGAAGATGTTTCTATACAGGGCATCTAGTGCGATTTGGCTATATGAGTATTGAGGGATTGAATCTAACTTTAGATGAAAAAAATAGTGTTACTGAGAATTACGAATTAATGAAGAGTCTCGTTGGAATGAAGGGACATGAGTTCCATTATTATGATAGTTCATTTAATGGAGAGGCTTATGTTGCATGTAAGCCTAATAAAGAAAAAAACTGGAAATGTGTAGTTGCTTTGAGTAATGGAATATGGGGATTTCCTCATTTTTATTATAATTCAAATCCTGGATTTATTAGAGCTTTTATAAATAAAATGAAAGAGGTAAAGAATGGAGAATTCAAGTAAGTTCTTTGCGAATAAAGAATGTAAGTTTTATCCATGCCATAAATTTGATGGGGATATCAATTGTCTTTTCTGTTACTGTCCGCTTTATAACCTAGATTGTCCTGGTGATTATAAGATAATCGATAAAGGGGATAAAAAAATTAAAAGTTGTATAGATTGCACATTTCCTCATGATCCAGATAATTATGATAAAGTAATATCAATGCTTAAAAAGCAGGGATAAATACATTTATTATCAGTGATGTTCATTTTGAATATGATACAAAACAGGGCATCATTTCTAATTAATATGTGACTAAAGTCATATTGAGAATATATCTTTCTTCACTACAAAACAAAAAATACAGATTATATAATGGGCGTGTCAGATGGAGATAGACAGATATCTTCATATTTGATAGACAGAATATCTTTTAGGATAACTTAGAAAGACGAATCGACATTGTAAGGGAGAGAGTAAATGGATTTGAATAAGATGATTTCTAAAGTAGGCTCAGCGATTGTATCAGTGACAGTGTTTTTGTTTGCAATATTTCTGATAATCAATTTTTCTATGGGCTACTACTTTGTCTGTCTTATCCTGCCGATAGGTTTTATCATGATGACGGCAGGTCTGAACAACGAGTGCGAAGGTGACCGCAAAGTCGCTGCAAATATAGGTTTGATCTTTGCGGCGGTGTACAGCACATTTATTATGCTTGTCTATTTTACACAGCTGACTACGGTAAAAAACGAACAGTTGAATGAACAAGCTGCTAATTTGATAGAATTCGGTAGATTTGGACTTATCTTCAACTTCGATCTGCTCGGCTATGGTGTAATGGCACTTTCTACCTTCTTCACGGGACTTTCAATGAAGCCGAAGAATAAGACGGATAAGTGGCTCAGAGCGCTAATGATGATACATGGAGTGTTCTACTTCAGCTGCACATTTATGCCGATTACGGGAATGTTTGTTAATGCATCCTCTGGTGGCGATGGAATCGGTGGAAGACTTGCACTTGTTGCATGGTGTGTATATTTTCTGCCCATCGGAATACTTTCGTTTCTTCATTTCCATTCAGATACCTAATAAGTAATAATGACAAAAGGAAGCCAATTTCCTAAGGAAGCATACCAGTTTGGTAAAAGCTTGTAAGATAAGTAACAGGTAAATATATAAAACAGCACTTGCCGGTTGGTGGGGCATACTTTGCATTTTTGCTAATCTGTATATGGTAGCGCAGAGCTTAAGCTACTATACAATAATGCGAATATGGATGATAAGGAGAACGATATGAGTTTGCAATTCCTAAAAGCCAGTACTTCAGATGCACTGACATTAACTGGTATTTCAAAGAGAGCTTTTGATAGTGATGTTTTGATAGGTGGACCAACCTCCGGAGGACCTCCTGGCTATAAATCAGTATCATTTTATACGAAAATGGCAAGGCAGGGGCATTTATACAAATTGACAGATGAGGGATTGATAGTTGGCGGAGCAGTACTGTTCTATAAAAATGATGTTTTGAATGTGGGTCGGATATTTGTTGCGCCGGAGCATTTTCGAAAAGGGTATGGAATCTTTATTATGCAAGAGATAGAGGCATTGTTTTATGAGGCAAAAGAGATTACCTTGGATACACCGGTTTGGAATTTAAGGACAAATGCTTTATATTCCAAGCTTGGATACAAGGAAATAAAGCGTGAAAAAGAATTTGTTTTTTATTCAAAACAGTCATGAATAAAATTATAATTTTATCTTTTAGGTTAATAGGGTATGGGGGCTTGATTATATGAAGAGAAAAACGACAAAAGAAATCCTTGCGGAATCTTTCAGGGAATTGGCGGAGACTCGTCAGGTAGATAAGATAACGATTCAGGCAATTCAGTTTTTGAAGACAACTCTTGAAGATTGGAAGATGCTAACTTTAGTAACGCCAATAGACAAGAAACAAAATGTAAAGTTTTATACTGAAAAATGTGGATATACGGGTATTCCGATATGTTTAGTGGCGACATTTGCAGCTGTTCAGGAAGGACATTTCATAAGGACAGGAAAGGAGAATTAATGATATACGAACTGGAAGATACAACAATAGTAAAACATCTTTTTGAGGACTGGGAAGAAACATTGATTTATTCCTGCCTGCAAAAGGTTATGGGGAAAATATTTGTTACAAATCTAGACGCTCCAGTATCGGCCGTGGCCTATGTAGGATGCTTCGCGTTTTATGCTGGGATTCTGGATAAAGAACTTGTCAGTCATAAACCGGAAGGCTTTGTTATTATGACGCCGCAGAATGAAAAATGGGCTGAATGTATTGAGGCGTGTTTCCCAGATGCGAAGAAGATAATCAGGTATGCCATCAAAAAGGATACTAAGTTTGATAAAGAATTGTTGAATAGCTTTATAGCTAGGTTGCCGGAAGGCTACGAATTAAAAGATATTGATGAAAATATATATGATATG
>CACZRU010000101.1 GCA_902783605.1 uncultured Lachnospiraceae bacterium | reverse complement strand
GTGGCAGAAGATAGATGGAGACTGGTACTACTTCAAGGCTGACGGATTCATGGCAACAAGTCAGTATGTAGACGGCTGGTGGGTTGGTTCGGACGGAAAATGCCAGTAGAAAATGCCAGTAGAAAATATCTGGAGACAGTGGAAATATACTACGAAAATGGGAGGATAATGCATGGAGAGAAAAAGAAGATGTTTTATAAGCATCCTTTTAGCAGTGGCGATGGTATTTTCATTATTGATGATGCCGGCAAATAAAAAAGATGTAAATGCCGAAGGTGAAGTAATCGAGTGGACACTTGGGTATGAGTTTACCAAGGGGCAGATACTTAGAAAAGGAACAGTTATTAAAAATCGTTGGGAATATCATCATAAATTCGCAGGCTATGATTATTGGTGCACCTACTTTAACTGCCTTTCTGTTGGAATCATGGGTCTTGAACAAAGAGATGAACTCTTTGGTGATGTGAATAGAGAGATGAAACGAACAGGTTATACATATAATGATGCAGGAGAAAAAACTGGTGAAATATATGAACAGCTGAATGAAACCACATATACGATACCATTTGACTGTGTTGTAGAGTATTATGAGGAACCAACATGGGTAAGTGGTGAGATGGGTAATTCTGGAGTTACAGCTGCTGGACTTACATTGATTCCAGTATGTTCGTTAAGTATTTATAAGTATTACCTGGATAATAATCTTTCGATAAATGATTTTCTGGGCATAGTAGTAGATTCGGGCAGTATGGAAAAAATATCATTATCGGATATGAAAGCATTAACCAATCAGGATTATCAAAGTTTTAATATAGATGTAATCTATGTGAGTTCAGAGTCTTATGAACAGGCGAAAAAATGGAAAGATGACGGCGTCGTATTTGGTGGAGAGTCCGGAGTGGATCTTCCAGATTCGGAAGGTGTTAATTATGTTCGTCAGAATATATCAATAAGTGATGATATATATGATCATTCTATATTAGAGTTCCCTTATACTTTAGATAATGGTCTGGGAAACACTATTAATTATACTACTCAGTGGGAAGTGCTCGGATTTAATTATAATCCAAATGGTGGAAATGATAATTTCAGATCTTATACACTTTATATTGTCTCAAAGGATGGGGCGCCTCATGAACACGAATTAACTGATTGGATACAAGGAGAAAACTATCATTATAAGAATTGTACTAAATGTAATATGCGGGAGCTCGAAAAGGGAAATCATACAAATGAACTAAGAATGAGCAAAATCCCTACAGAAACAGAACTAGGAAAATATGGTTTTTATTGTACGGTTTGTGGCTATGTTGATAGATTATATGATATTGATTATGAAGGCTACCTGAATCTATTTCCACCAGATGATCATGTTCATGAATTTAGTCAGTATTTTTATAATATAAATGAACATTGGTCTTATTGCGACAGCTGTGCAAATGGGACTATTAGAGAACCTCATTCTTTGGAATGGAGGCAGGTGTCCCCTGAAACAGCTGAAGGTGCTGGAAATGCTAAAATATGTTATGGATGTACAACATGTAAATACATAAAAGAAGAAAAAGAGGTTACTCAAGAAGAGTATGATAAGCTGGAAGAAAATCTGGAGAATAAGATTACCTCGATTGATGTAACTATCAAGCTTCCAGAAGCTGGTACTAAAATAACAGATACCTTAGCTCCAACGATTTCATTTGCAAGTGGAGCAAATTACTCTACAGCATTCTCTATGTTTATTAATTGTTATCCTTCGCAGGGCACATATGATGATGGGGCTATAATAGGAAAGACAATAGAAGAGGGTAAAGAATACTTTGTTGAAGTATACTTGAGTCCTAAAGATGGTTACATTTTTGATAGTGCAGATAAGGTTAACTTGAAGGTGAATGGTGGAACAGAGTATGAACTGGGCTATTGTTTTGATAAGCAATTCGCATTCTTCGCTAAGGTAAAGGCTGAAAAGAAATCAAGTGATCAAGGCACTGCATCGGGCTCCGGGAATGTTTCTGGTTCTGGAGGAAAAACGGCTTCCGGGAATACAACAGGTTCAGGTTCCGCTGATAAAAAAGAAGATAAAAAAACTCCTGAATATTCAAATGAGTGGGTCGATGGCAAGTGGTACGATCAAGAAGGAAAACAAACATACGAAGGAACACTTACCTGGAAAAATGATGAGAATGGCTGGTGGGTAGAAGACAGCGCAGGCTGGTATCCAACAAGTTGCTGGCAGAAGATTGATGGAAAGTATTACTACTTCACAGAATCTGGATATATGGATTACAGCGAGTATCGTGATGGCTGCTGGCTTGGAAGCGATGGCGCATGGGTAGAAGATTACTACGGTGGCCATTGGTGCAACAATAGCATAGGCTGGTGGTATGAAGATAGTAGTGGCTGGTACCCAGTAAGTCAGTATGTATGGATTGATGGAACAGAGTATTGGTTTGGAGCAGACGGATACTGGGCATAGGATTTTTAAACAAGTGAATAGGTTATAACAATATATAATACCCGAGATATACATTAGATAAATGATATCTCGGGTATTTATTAATTCTTTATACTATATTCGTTTGCATATGCCTTTTTCAAATCCTCGAAGGTGTTGAATTCTTCTTTGAGGCAGAATTCCTTGGACCAGGTCATGAAGTAAGCCCATGGGATTCGGCTCTTTGAAAGCTTATCAATATCTGGAATATATCCCACCTCTGTGATGGCAGGAACTTTGTTGGTAGTCGTATTCTTGATCAGTTCTTCGTAACGATCTTTGTAGTCAGTATATTCCTTTTCAGGAAGGTAAATATCCCAGCCAATTACATCCACGAATTCATCTCCAGGATAAGACTCAGCAGTTGGTGAACTCCATACCCAGAGAAGATTGTCCAGATGATACTCATTTACAAAGAGTTCGTACATCATCTTGTACATTTC
>CACZRU010000100.1 GCA_902783605.1 uncultured Lachnospiraceae bacterium | reverse complement strand
TAAACGGCCAGAAAAGGTTTTATAGTAAAGGAGAATATAACCATGAAGCTTGGTATAGTTGGACTTCCCAATGTTGGAAAATCTACATTATTTAATTCATTAACAAAAGCAGGAGCACTTGCTGCAAATTATCCATTTGCAACTATTGATCCTAATGTGGGTATTGTTGCAGTTCCAGACGAGAGACTGGATGTGCTTACAAAAATGTATGACTCAGACAAAACTACTCCTGCAATCATTGAGTTCGTAGATATAGCTGGACTTGTGAAGGGTGCATCAAAGGGTGAGGGGCTTGGTAACCAGTTCCTTGCAAATATTCGTGAATGTGACGCCATCGTTCATGTTGTTAGATGCTTTGATGATTCAGATGTAGTTCATGTTGATGGTTCAGTAGATCCAATTAGAGATATTGAGACAATTAATATAGAGCTTATCTTCTCAGACCTTGAAGTTCTTGAGAGAAGGATATCAAAGACAGTTAAGCTTTCTCGTAATGATAAGCAGGCTGCAAAGGAACTTGAGTTCCAGAATAGGATTAAGGCTCATCTTGAAGCAGGAAATCCTGTTAGAACATTTGAGATAAATGAAACTGATGACGATGAGGTTAGCTGGATCAGGGAGTATGCACTTCTTACAGAGAAGAAAGTTATCTATGCTGCCAATGTTGGTGAAGATGATATGGCTGACGACGGTGCTTCAAATCAGTATGTCCAGAAGGTTCGTGATTATGCAGCTGAGACAGGAGCAGAGGTGTTTGCCGTATGTGCCCAGATGGAGGCTGAAATCTCAGAACTTGATGATGAAGAGAGAAAGATGTTCCTGGAGGATATGGGACTTGGAGAGTCTGGTCTTGATAAGCTTATTAAAGCAAGCTACAAGCTTCTTGGACTTATAAGTTATCTTACTGCTGGAAAGCAGGAGTCTAGAGCATGGACTATAAAGGAAGGAACAAAAGCTCCACAGGCTGCGGGAAAGATTCATTCAGACTTTGAGAGAGGATTTATCAAGGCTGAAGTTGTTGCATATGAAGACCTTATCCGTGAAGGTAACATGACGGCTGCAAAGGAAAAGGGACTTGTTCGTCAGGAAGGCAAAGAATATGTCATGAAAGACGGCGATGTGGTTTTATTTAAGTTTAACGTATAGGGCGCCAGCCCTATCATTGCTGAACAGGAGTTGCGAAGCAACGAGTTCAGCAATTGCTGCGTTTTCTTTTTAATACAAACAATGTGAGGTATTTAGCATGGAAGGGATATATTTTCCCGGTTTAGGAGTCTTCTTTGATAAGGTTCCTTCATATTTTAATATATTTGGTTTTAAACTTACGATTTATGCTATAGCAATAACACTTGGTTTTGTTCTGGCTCTTTTGGTGGCGAGCAAAGAGGCTAAGAGAACTGGACAGGATGATGAGAGTTATCTGGATTTCTTTCTGGTTTTGGTTATACCTGCAATCCTAGGTGCAAGAATATATTACATTCTATTTAATCTTGGACGATTTATTCAGCCGGGAAAGAGCTTTGGCCAGATTGTTAAGGATATGATAAATATCAGAAATGGTGGTCTTGCTGTTTATGGTGGTCTTATTGCAGGCGTTACAGCTGCGTATTTCTTTACAAGAAAGAAGAAACTCTACCTGCCACTTTTTGGAGATACTATTTCCATGGGAGTCTTGGTTGGACAGATTCTCGGTCGTTGGGGGAATTTCTTCAATAGAGAAGCTTTTGGATCATATAGCGGTGGACCGCTCAGAATGGCGATTCCAATTAATTATTTTAAGGTTCTAACTCAGAGTCGTTTGCAGGAAGAGGGGATTCTGACAGATGAGATGCTTCAGAATAAAGAAATGGTGAAGGGGGTATCTTGTTTTACAGTACACCCAACATTCCTATATGAAGGTCTTTGGAATCTTGCGCTTTTAGCGTTTATTTTCTTCTATAGAAAAAAGAAGAAGTTTGATGGTGAACTGGCTATGATCTATGTGGCTGGTTATGGACTGGGAAGATTTTTTATCGAGATGCTTCGAACTGATTCTCTGATGATCGGACCTTTAAAGGTGAGCCAGGTTGTTGCAGTTCTTTGTGTGATCGTTGCTACAGCGGTTATAATCAAGAACAGACTGGATATCAAAAATGGAAAAGTTCCAAAAATAAACTATGCTGGTGAAGGGCAGGAAAATGGTTCTAAAACCGAAGATGATGAATTAAATGAAGAGGATAAAGAGAGTAAAGCGAGTAAAAAGGATAAGCTAGAAAAAGATAAAGAAGATAAAAAAGATAAAGAAAAGACCAAAGAAAACGAAAAAAATGATGAGAATGAGGAATTAAAGACTTCAGAGATTCTAGAAAAAGAGAAAAAATAGAATTCGCAAGAATAAAAAACATTAATTAAGAATTTATAATTTAATACAATATATAGTGCATATAGATATTAGTAATTATTCTATATTGTATTTTGGGAATGAGCTCCTATGGTTGGAAAAATCATAGGAGCTCATTTTTTGCCCTAAATATATGGGTTTTGCCCAAAAATCTCTTGCAATTTTGTGGTATCTGCAGTATCATAAATTCATCGCTGGGGCTCGGAATGGTATAAAAAAACCACAAAAACCCATATTTGACCATAAAACTCCAAGCGATACCATCCCAAACCAGTATAATGATTCTAATTAGGAGGAAAAGTAAGTTGTCTAAATACTTATATGGCAGATATATCCATAATATAGATGCTAAGGGACGACTTAGTATTCCTGCAAAGTATAGAGATATACTTGGTTATGACCTGATTCTTGCTCTTGGACCAGATGAGAATCTAGTGTTATACAACAGAGATGATTGGGATGAAGTAATAAAAAAGTACGAAGAGCAAATCGATACAAGTGATCCTGAAGGAAGAGCGTTCTTGGGAATGCTGACAGATAATGCGTGTGCGTGTGAAGTTGATAGTCAGGGAAGAATTGTTGTTTCACCATTATTAAGAGGATTTGCTGGACTTACCAGAGAAGTGGTTATAACAGGAAGAGGCATAAAGGCGGTAATCTGGGATAAAGCTAGATACGAAGAAATCAATGGAAAGATTGAAGTTGATGATTCTGCAACTTACAAAGATATGGCCGATGCCCTTAAGAAGAATGTATCTAAGTATAAGCTTCAGTTTTAGTTAAAGATAATAGATGCATTAATAAATAAAAAAGATGGAGAACACTATGGAGTTCAAACATATACCCATAATGCTAGATGATGTTATATCAGGACTTGATATAAAACCAGATGGAATATATGTGGACGGAACACTTGGTGGTGCTGGTCATTCATCTGAAATAGTTAAAAGGTTATCTGAAAAAGGAAGGCATATAGGAATCGATCAGGATATGGATGCCATAAAGGCGGCGACCGAAAGGCTTTCTAAATTTGAGGATAAAAACATAGATATAGTTCATAGCAACTATGTAAATATGAAAAGCGTGCTTATGAATCTCGGGATTGAGAAAGTGGATGGAATACTTCTCGACCTGGGAGTTTCGTCGTATCAATTTGACAATAAAGAAAGAGGCTTCTCGTATAGAGAGGAGGCTCCTCTAGATATGAGGATGGATCAGGAGGGCGAAACTACAGCACAGGATATTGTAAATGACTATTCTGAAAGCGAGCTTAGAAGAATCCTTTCAACTTATGGAGAAGAAAAGTTTGCAGGAAGAATTGCTTCAAATATAGTTAAACATAGAGAAGAAAAAAGAATAGAAACAACATTTGAGCTAAATGAGATTATTACAGAAGCTATTCCGGCGGCAGCCAGAAGGCATGGAGGTAATCCTTGTAAGAAATCATATCAGGCTATCAGAATAGAACTAAATAAGGAACTGACTGTATTAGAGGACAGCATAGATGAGATGATTGATCTGCTTAATCCTGGAGGAAGATTATGCATTATCACATTTCATTCGTTAGAAGACAGGATAGTTAAAAATGCATTTAGAAATGCTGAGAATCCTTGTATATGCCCGCCGGAGTTTCCAGTATGCACATGTGGAAGAGAATCGAAGGGCAGAACGGTCACAAGGAAACCTATTGTGGCTGATGAGAGAGAATTGGAAATAAATCCAAGGAGCAGCAGCGCTAAGCTGAGAATATTTGAGAGACACTGAAATACACTATTATGAGGGGTAGAGTATGGCAAGAGATAGATATTATTATGAAGTGGGTGGAGCTATCAGAGAAGAAGCTGCACCTCGCAGAAGACGGCAGGAAGAACAGGAACAGCCAAGAAAACAACAGAAAAAGGGAAAGAGCTATGATAAGGCGGCGGAAAAAGCTGACCTTTCCAGAGGGTTTGATTTTAGATATACACTAGTTCTAGTGTTTATGATAGGAGTTGCAATAGCTGCATGTGCTATCATGATCACAGTACATGAGAAAGTTGAATCCAAGGAAGTACAGATTGAAGCTCTTCAGGAAAAAATAAAGAATATTGAAGATGATAATATTGCTGTAGAGAATAAACTTGACGGAATGTATTCACTGGAAGATATATATACTATTGCAACTGGTGAGCTAGGTATGGTATATTCTGAGAATGGTTCGATACTATACTACGATCAAGAACAAGGCGATTATGTAAAACAATACGGAGATGTACCAAAGACCACTGAATAGTGGTCTTTGGGTTTTTGTTTTATGAAAGAGAAACAAAAAGAGGAATCGAATAGAAATAAAAAGAAACAAAAAGAAACCAATAGAGGAATAAATGCCTAGAGATATTGATGATAACAATAGAAGAAGAACTTCCTCAAATAATTCGAAAAAGAAAAAAGGGAAGGGCAAGAGTAAAAGGAAAGTATTCACTGGAAGAATGAGAAAAAGGCTTCTGGTAGGAATGCTTATTTTTTGCGTTCTTTTCTGCGTTATTCTTGGAAAGATTATTTATTTTAATATATTTAAAAGAGAAGAATATAATGAGGCCCTTCTTGGGCATAAGGGAATAACCAGTTCTCCTGTTCCATACAAAAGAGGAGATATTTATGACTGTAATGGTTCGGTGCTGGCAACAAGTACAATGATGTATAACCTCATCATAGAGCCGGCCAACATAACAGAAAATGAGTATACAGTGGAGCCGACCGTCAAGGCCCTCAAGAAATATTTTAATATTCCGGAAGAGGAAACGTATAAGTATCTTGAGGAGAAGGATTCATTTTATAATGTAATCAGAAAGAAGCTGACTTATGATGATGTAAAGGCTTATCTTACTGATTCAAGAGACCCAGAACTTAAAAAAGAAAATCTTAAATATGTTGTAGGTATACAGCTGGAGATAGAGTATAAGAGAACTTATCCAAATAATGAATTGGGCTGTCATATGCTGGGATTTGTTATCGGTGGTAATGAAGGACTTGGTGGAATTGAAGGCGGTTACAATTCATATCTAAATGGTCAGAATGGAAGAAACTATTCGTATCTCGGTGAAGGAGACAATCTTGTTAGAGAGGTTGAAAGGCCTGTAAATGGAAATAGTCTTGTGACTACTATAGATAGTGAAGCTCAGCGAATTGTTCAGACTAATGTTGAGGAATTCGAAGAGGAAATGGGTGCTAAGAATATTTCGGTACTGGTAATGAATCCAAAGAACTGTGAGATTCTTGCACTTTATAACTCACATCAGTTCAATCCAAATAATGCCTATGACATGGACTGCTGTAAATATCTTTTTGAAAATAAAGATTATCTGACTGATGAGGAAGAGGAAAGATTTGCACCAGAGATTGCAGATGGTGTAATTAATGATGCTGAATACGAATCCATACTCGGAAAAATGACAGATGATGAAAGAGTTGAAAAGCTTGATTATCTGTGGAGAAACTTTGTTGTAAGTGACTCATTTGAACCGGGTTCTACATATAAGGTATTTACTGTATCTGGTGCGCTGGAGGATGGCGTTATATCAGGTGATGAGCAGTTTTACTGTGACGGATATCAGCAGGTGGCTGATTACACAATTAAGTGTCATAATGTTTATGGTCATGGGATGCTGAGTGTACCTCAGGCGCTTGAATATTCATGTAATGACTGTCTTATGCAGATCGCAGCTCTTGAAGGCTCTGCTACATTTGATAAGTATCAGGTGCTCTTTGGATTTGGACAGAGGACAAATGTTGATATAGCAGGTGAAGGTAGTGATGCAGATCTTGCGGCCATGGTTTATCATCAGGATACGCTGAATCCGGTTGAGCTCGCAACATCTTCATTTGGACAGGGTGTTACAGTTACTATGATGCAGCTTGGTACAGCTTTTTGTTCTGTTATAAATGGTGGATATTATTATCAGCCTCATATAGTTAAACAAATCATTGATGAGGATGGTAATCTGGTTAAGAACTATGATAAGATTCTCGTTAGACGAACAATCTCTGAGGAGACTTCAGATGAAATGAAGGAAATCCTAAAGGAGGTTGTAGAAAATGGTACTGGTAAGAAGGCCATGATCGAAGGTTATGAGATTGGTGGAAAAACAGGTACTGCAGAGAAGCTCCCAAGAGGAAATGGAAAGTATATTCTTTCATTTATCGGTTTTTCACCTGTTAAGGATCCGCAAGTTGTAATATACTGTGTAGTTGATGAACCAGAATCAGATAACCAGGCTGCTACAGCTGCCGGTACTCTCCTGTTTAATCAGATAGCAGAGGATCTGCTTCCTTATATGAATATTTATAAAACGGGAACTGCAACAGAAACAGATGCAACTGTAGGTGATGAGATTGCAACTCCGGTATTTGAAGGTAATGCTCCAGAAATTAGTGTAGCGGGTTCAACACCAGAAGAAAATGCAACAGAGGCAACTACAG
>CACZRU010000099.1 GCA_902783605.1 uncultured Lachnospiraceae bacterium | reverse complement strand
GTGAATTCATATGCATATGTTTCTATTTCAGAAAGATTATCTTTCTCCAGTAGTTCCCCTGCTTTTAATAAGCCAACTACTCTTCCCAGGGAACCGTCAGATTCTCGCGATTTATAGACAAAAAGGATCCACTCCTCATCATCTTCCTTTTCAATCTTCATTGTACGAAGTCTTTCAATATAATTCTGAAAACGACCAGATAATCTCTTTTTAATTTCACCTAAAGGCTTATCATCTAAACCACTGATATCAAATAGTTCAATAGGATGTTCACAAAAAAATGCATTTTCCATTTTTTTTGAATCCATTTCTCTGATAATCTGTTGTATAGTCTTCACGGCATTTCTCCCATATATATAATGAATTTATTCATCTCACGCAAATGCTGAATTTTTTTCACTAAAAAAAATCTTTTTACTTTCCTGCCAAAATATCTTCATAAAGCTTCTTCCCATAGTCTCCTGACAGCTTTTCACATATTTCAATTCTCTGCTCTATGATTGGCAACATCACATGAGCCCTGGCATCTGCCACCTCAAGCTTCATCAGATTCTGAAACTCTGCTAAACTTACTCCCATCCTCAGATGTCTTCTGAGATGTTTCATTCTAAGGCTTACTCTGTCATCATGAAATCTTATATAATATAGAAGTCTTCTCATTTCATCATCTGTCAGCCTTTCTCCTTTTGCTGTAAGTTCATTATCAATATCATCCTTGACTATCTCATAGCTTCTTTCCGGATGTCCATAATAATGCATATTTATCTTCCCATCCTTCATATCGGCAGTCTGACAATCCGGCTTACCAATGTCATGCAGAAGAGCCGCAAGATATACCATATCATCATTTATATCATCTAGAAGGTTTACTACCGTCTGAAGGCTATGATTCCAGAGATCATACTGGTGAGCATAATTCTGCTGATTAAAATCTATCATTATTTTTGTCTGCGGAATTAGTGTAATAATATCTTCTCTATACTTATCAATATCGCTAGTATTATTCGCTGAGCGTAGTATTTTTATCAGATCCCTTATATTCATCTTAGTTCACCTGTACTATCTGTTCAAAGAGGCAAATCTCTTCAGCTGTAATTACCTGGTCAATATGATGATGACCGAAAAACCATTTTTTATATTCAAGCCTGTCCTTTATTTCCTGCAAATAGCGGGTGAGCTTATCTTGTCCGTAATGTCCATCTCCTATCATCGCAGTAGTACTTGCAGATGTGCAATGAGTCAGCACAAAATCCACCTTCCAGGCTACTTTCTCGAGATTACGCCTTCCTTCTTCCATTTCCTCTACTGAGGGCAGTTCTCTTTCCCACCATTCTAATTTATTAATTCTGAACTGCTTATCATAATCCTTACGCCATTTCTTAATTCTTGGATCATTAGCTTCAAGAATACCATCTTTTATGTCATGAGAGCTGGCACCTCCAAATGTAAATACTTTAAGTCCATCTATTTCATATACTTGTCCGCGCATGAGATGAATTACCGATGGACGTATTTTATGCACCTTCCCTCCATGCCACTCTTCAACTTCCATCGCATCGAGTCTGTCATGATTCTCATGATTGCCGTCAATAAAAAGTGTTGTAAATGATTTCTCGTCCAACCAGTCTAACCAGTGTTTTTCGAATCGTGATTCTGTTTGATCCCACACCATGCCAAAATCACCAAGAACTATGACATAGTCATCCTTAGTCATTTCCTTTTGTTCAAAGAAAGATTCAGTGTTGAATCTTCTTATATCCCCATGTGTATCGCCAGTTATAAATATCATACATATTTCCTCTATATATATCCGAAGCCCTTTAATGTTCTCAGATAGCAGGTCATATTGGGATGTTTATTTTTGTTCTTGAATAAAGGAAAGTCATCACCTTCCAACACTCTCATTATCGCCGCAGCTACGCCTGCACTACGAGATATTCCGCCATCACAATGAACAATGATAGTTTCAATATCCTTCCACTTATCTACAAACTCGGCTATCTTTTTTCCATCTTCATATTGCATACAATGATCCGCATTATCTTCAACATCGATATCATCAAAGGATAGCCTCAAAATATCCTTAACATTATTACTATCTGATGTAAACACATCCGCATCAACCTTGTCCCAGCTTGATTTTATGGATATGATAACTGAAGTTTTGCTATGATTTTGTTTGCAGTATTTTTCACATACTTCTCTACTCAGCACTTTATATATCCGCCTGGGTGGATCAAGCCTAAATCCCATCTTTTATTGCCTCCTCAGCAATCATTTTCTTATATTCATATTCATCAAAATAATTAAGAGCACCTCTTTTATAAGCAATCTCATGAAACCAGTCCAGTTTGTTATAATAATCACTTACTATCTTGCGCAGGTGTTCTGGAAGTCTGTTCAATGCTTTTACGATCATCCATGATGGTATTCCATAATATGCCTCAGCCATAGCACATGCAATACATGCAAGGGTATCCGAATCTCCACCCATCGAAACTGAAATCCGTAATACATCTTCGAAATTATTACCTTCAAGGAATGCTGTTATAGCTACCGGTACTGTCCCTTGGCAGCTTACATCAAACTTATAATCAGGTCTTATTTCATCACACGTACGATCTAATTTGTAGAATTCCTTTTCCACATATTCTTTTATTTCTTCTTTTGTATCACCAATCCTTGCAAGAAATATTACTGCAGCTGTAGCTTCAGCTCCTTTTATTCCATCAGGGTGATTATGTGTTACTTCAGCTGTGATAGCCGCAATTTTTCTTGTCTCTTCAATAGTATCGTAAAACCATCCTACAGGTGACACCCTCATGGCTGATCCGTTTCCCCAGCTGTTATACGGTTCCGTTTCGTCGCTCTGCAGCCATTTCCGGAATCTTCCACCATATCCTGCATGGATGTATCTGTTACCGAAGTATTTAAGCTGCTTTACTACATTTTCTTTTATTTTTTCATCAGATGAATCAATTCCAGAATCAATAAGCGCTTTTGCAACAGCGCATGTAAGAACTGAATCATCTGAAAATCTAGTTTCATCCGAAAACAGTTCAAAATCTTTTGTCTTAATGTTATTAAACTCATATGGTACACCTACCATATCACCTATTATTGCTCCTAACATATGACACCCCTTTACTTTAATCAATCATTTCATATTCCATCGTTATCGTATCTACGCATACAAATCTTTCATCGCCAATTGGCTCCCCATTCCTGTATGTAGAAAAATTATCCAGCGTCAGCAGATTTCCCTCTTTTACTACAAACTCCACCGGAGTATGTCCTACAACCTGTAACATATCAGAAGGATATAGTCTCATACTGCTATTCTGAGGTCTTGCCCATATAGGACTATCATCAACCCACATATACGCTTTACCCATTTTATTAATATATTCTATGATGTAGTCTATATCTACATCAGCCTTATTCCCAAAATGCGCTCTTACAAATGGTTCCGTAAGTCCCGCATGGCTGAAAAGAACATTATCGATTCTATGTATAAATGCAGCATTCCCCTTAGGCAGGGCGTCTACCAGTTCTTTTAAACGTTTTACAACCATGTCATGTGCATATGCAGAATACCCGGATTCAAGAGCCTCCCAGGGATACGAAAGATCATGATTTCCGTAGCAAAATAAAGTATCCGGATACTTCTTAATAAATCCTATAACAGTATCAAATGTTTCCGAATATAAGTCTAGATTCCTCTCCTGATTCCAGTCATCAACGATATCACCCAGTAGTACTATCTGATCATAGTTTCCTTTTGAAATTTTCTCTGATGCATTCTCAAACATCAATGGTTTCAGATGAACATCAGGGATAATAAATGCTTTGCTCATAAGTTTTCCTCACTTCTTACTTTGTACGCTTTATATCAGTTTCTCCAACTCCTCAGCTGTAATATCTCCATATTTTTCTACATTTATCATGGTATCCCTATTTATTCCCCTTCTTCCACATAAGTAAGCTGCACCCATTTTAGCCTCTTCGAGCGTTTTAAATGAACGTTCAAAATCACCTTTAATGTTTATTTCTGCATTTGTAAATGTATTAATACTATTACTACTCTCTATATATTCGATACCATCTTTTGATGATTGCGGATAATGTAAAGGGCCTTTTAATTCTGATACTCTATTCATATATAGATTATACGCTTCGATTTTTGGCTCAGTAGAAGTCGCTCTGGATTTTATCCATTCCCTTTGAAAACCAATGAAAAACTTATAGCAAACAAGCTTTCCGTCATAATTCTTATAGAAGACCAGACAATACTCCCCTTCCTTTTCATTTGTTATCATATTGTTTGGATGATAATCATGCCATACCATGTTTTCTGATCTAAGCTCTTTCCTGGATTGTTCAGATTTCTTTATTATAGTAATATCCTCTTGATTCACTCCGTTATTCCAGTTCTCTATCAAAGTATCCATGATGATATATTCATCAAACTCCGAATCTTCAGATTTTATATCAAGCGAATCATACATACCTCTGATAAGATCATGGGAACAATCTTTACATCTTATAACAAAATCAGCATCACCCATGCCAGCATATTCATGCAGTTCCGGAGTCCC
>CACZRU010000098.1 GCA_902783605.1 uncultured Lachnospiraceae bacterium | reverse complement strand
CTGGTAGTTAACCGTCGTTTCGCTTCTGGACTGGATGATGGAATCCTCTCTAATATGGTTCAGGCTCAACGAATCATGCAGCTTCCAATCAATATATTTGCTTATGCCATAGCAATGTCGATATTTCCAACAATGGTGGAGCATTTTGCAACAGATAAAATGGATGAGTATAAGAAGGACCTGTCATTGGGAATTCGAAATGTAGCATTTATCATTCTCCCTTGTTCTGTTGGAATTATTTCCATACGAGTTCCTCTTGTAAGGGCCGTATACTTCCAAGGTAACTTTTCAGAGGAAAATGTAAATGTACTCGCAACGCTTCTAGCGCTGTACTGCATTGGAATGATCGGATATTCAGCAAGACAGGTAGTGCTCCAGGGATTCTATGCGATCAAGGAAACAAAGACTCCTGTATCTATCAACATATTTATCCTATGTCTAAACATGGCGCTGACGGCAATCTTTGTAAAGCTATGGAAGGCAAATGGAATTGCTATCGCCTATTCAGTCGCAGGACTTGCCAGTGTGACAATCCAGACCTTCTTCCTGAGAAGAAAGATTGGACCGATAAGAGGGGATGAGATAAAGAAGTCTGTCATAAAGATGGTTATCAGCTGTGCAGCTATGTTTGCGGTGGTGACCCTGGGCTGGCTGGTTTTTGAAAAGTTCATAGTTCCTGAAACAAAGAAGCTTATGATTATTGAGCTTCTGTATCTGCTGGTACTTGGTGGAGCAACCTATCTGGTAATGGCGCTGGCCCTCAAGATGGAAGAGCTGAAGACTATACTGGTGGTACTGAAGAGGAAAGTGAAGAAGTAGCGAAGAATCTTTACAAAATGCGTTGTTCGTAAATAGTATATTTGTTATAATTAGGTTGTGTCTGGCTGTTTGACTGACACAGCCTATTTTTATATCGTGAGAAATACTAAAAATATTTCAATAGTCACGAAAAAGTTTCATTTTAAGTATAGTATGTGAAAGGAAAGGGGTGTGAAAACTATATGACGAAAAAAAGGAAAATGATAACTAGAGCCATAGCAACAGGAGTGGCGATAGCCATGGCAGTATTTTTGCCTTTCTCAGGGGTTGGAGTAAAGGCTGCGGAGGCAACTACACTCAAAATGGAAAACTTTGATAGTGCATTTTCTAACGAAGGGGTTTCATTTAATGGAGTTACTTACCGTGGTGATGAGTTCTATGTAGAACCAGGAAATTATGTTTTTGGAGAGGATATAAAACTGGCTAATTATTCAAGAGATGTAAATTTTACATCTGGAACTTCAATTATTGATCTTAATGGAAAAGATGCAGATATGAATCTTTGGGTATATACTGAAAGTTCTGAAGCGCCTACAGATGTTACAATTAAAGGTAGTGGATCTGTAGCTGGAGAGTTATGGTGTGAGGATCAGTGTACCATGACACTTAATGGTGGTTCATATGATTATGTAAGCATTTTGGATAGTAGTATGACAATTAATGCACCTGCAGAAATTGAAGGTTTGTATTCTTGCGAGGGTTCTGACCTAACCATTAATGGTGGTTCATTTGGATATCTGATGGGATATAAGTATTATGGTTTAGCGGAAGATATTGGTTCTGAAGAAGAAGAAGATATAGCAACTATAGTTATAAATGGAGGAACCTTTGAATCTGAAGAATTTCCATGTGCTGTAACATCATATATCCCTGTTGATATGACAATAAATGGAGGAACATTTAGTGGCAGCTTGTTTGGAATGCTGATGCCATATTTCGATAGTTCATTTGACTATTCTTTAGCTATAAATGGTGGAGAATTTGAAGGTGGATTAACTGGAATGATGGCAATGGTTACAGGTGGAATCACACTTTCAGGAGGAACATTTACTTCAACTGGAGATTATGAGAGGAAAGTTCCAATGGATGAATTTGTTGTAGCAAATGTTGCAAAGGAAGATGACCAGGGTTCTGAAGATGTACCTTTATCAGGAATATTATTTGCCTGTGAAGAAGAAGGTATAGCCAAGACAATATTTAGTGATGTTTTAGCAGATGGATATGAGTATTCTCCAGCAATTACACCAACCTATGAATTAGAAGAATCATCAAAATATAAAGCATTAGCATATGCTGATCAGGCTTCCTTCAGTGTTGTAAAGACTCCTGAACCTGAAGAAGAGAAGAAACCTGAGGAGAAGAAAGAGGAAAAGAAGGAAGAGAAGAAGACAGAAACTCCAAAGTACAGCAACGAATGGGTTGATGGCAAGTGGTACAATGCCGACGGCACACAGACTTACAAGGGCAAGGGCCAGTGGAAGGTTAACAGCGACGGCTGGTGGTATGAGGATGATCTTGGCTGGTTCCCAAAGGATGGCTGGCAGAAGATAGATGGAAAGTGGTACTTCTTTGATGGTATCGGATATATGGCAACTAACTGCTACGCAGGAAGCTGGGAAGCTTACGAAGAAGGCAGCTGGTGGGTTGGAGCCGACGGTGCCTGGGACGGATCAGAGCCAGGAGTATGGAGACTCAGTGGAAGCAAATGGTGGTT
>CACZRU010000097.1 GCA_902783605.1 uncultured Lachnospiraceae bacterium | reverse complement strand
TTCAAGTGCCCACTTGTTGCAGTCAAATCCCATAACTACTACGTCTTTACCAACACCGTGAGAGATGTTAGCCTTGTCAAGTGCCTCAACAGCACCCTTAGCCATATCGTCGTTCTCTGCATAGATTACGTTGAACTTCTCGCCTGAGTCGATAACTGACTGAACGATCTGCTGTGCCTTCTCTGCATTCCACTCAGCTGTCTGCTGTGTAACTATCTTCCAACCATTTTCCTTTGCAAGGGTATCAAGAGCTCCTGATCTACCCTGCTGAGCAGCTGAACCCATAACACCCTGAAGGTGGATAATGTTGTATTCGCCAAGATTCTGATCCTTAAGCCATGTAGCTGCCTGCTCGCCTTCCTTGTCCATATCGGAAACGATTGAAGCTTCATATAAGCTATCGCTAGCATCTATAGTACGGTCGAAAAGGATAACTCTGATTCCCGCATCCTGTGCATCCTTAAGTACGCTGTCCCATCCTGATGTATCGGCTGCTGAAAGAAGCAGATAATCAACACCGTCCTGGATGAACTTCTGAGCTGCTGTAATCTGCTCATCATTCTTTAAGCTGTATGCAAATGATGCATCATAACCATTCTCTGCACAGAACATTGCCTTAAGATCTTTGTCGTTAGCTGTACGATATCCAGACTCGTTAGGATCGTTGTTAATGATACCAACCTTGATCTTGTCTCCGCTTCCTCCACTGCTTGTTGATGCAGTATCTGCAGAATCACTTGAGCTGGATCCTGAATCTGTGCTTCCACTTGCACCACCACATGCTACAAGGCCGAGAGCCATAGTAGATGCTACAACAGTTGCCATGATTTTTTTTCCGAATTTCTTCATCTAAAAACCCTCCATATTCACTTTTTTAATATGTCCAGACCCTCGATCTGAACGACTTCGTTTTCGATGATAAAAATATACCAGAATATGAAGGGCGATAATACAGAGTATCTTTTGAAAGTGTTTCAAAATATTACTACATAAAAATCATTTAAATATTAAGTTTTTATATTATTTCTTTTAGAATTTGGGATTTTTTATTATGAATTTTGAATTTTAATTTATTACGAAATCCGCCAAGAAAAAAGTTGAATAATTTACGAATTATTTAATATTCTCTACGGTCCAAGAGATTCTGATCCAGAATGGTTATCTCATACTCTTCATCATCAAGCTTTACTGTAGTCACCGTATCATCAAGAGCAAATGCCTTCTCCTTAACATAGGTATACTTATTATATTCTGTACCCTCATGGACAGCCTTTACTATCCTCTCCAGTTCTTCGCCCTGAAGTGGATTACATTCAACATCAAGAGCTATCTTCCCTTCCAGCACCTTGGAAAGACCTGAATGTGCAGCATCAAATGAGATTATCAAGATTTCACCATTTTGTATATCAGTCCCTGCTTTCTTTCCAGCTTCTTCAATGGCCTCTATAGCTCCAATGGCCTCATTATCATTTTCGCAGTATACTACATTTATATCGTCATGATCTGCCAGAAGATTCTGCATAACTTCCTTGCCCTTCGCCTGAGTATAATCTGCTGGCACCTGAGCAATAAGGTTCCATCCGTTTTTTCCGCAGGACTCCATAAGCCCATTTGACCTTCCTATCTGGGCAGTAGCTCCTAGGGTTCCTTGAATATCTACTATATTAAGTTCTTCCGGCTTTATGCCCTTTGCTTCTGTATAACTCTTCAGCCACTCACAAGCAATCTTGGCTTCCTTGCTGAAATCAGATCCAATCCACGCTGTTACCAGTGCAGTATCCGTAACCTTAACCTGTCGGTCAACAACAATTACAGGAATCTCCGCATCCTTTGCCTCTTGAAGGACTGTATCCCAGCCCGTCTCCATAACTGGAGCCAGTACTATACAGTCCACCTCCTGCTGCGTGAAATTTCTGATAGCAAGCAGCTGTTTATCCTGCTTCTGCTGTGCATCATCAAACATCAGCTCAAACCCATTCTGACGAGTCAAACTGTTCTTAATAGACTCCGTATTTGCCACACGCCAGTCAGATTCTGCTCCCAGCTGAGAGAACCCAACCGTAATAAGCTCCTGCTTATTTGCAGTGCTTTCAGTCGATTCTTCCTTGGTCCCACATCCAGAGAGAAAAGAAAGAAGCATAGCTGAAGCTAGAACCACAGAAAGTCCCCTCTTAAATCTGATAACGGCCGACTTTATTCTAATGCTTCGTTTATCTTCAGTCATATAATTTATTTTATTCACTATTATATTCTTATTTTTCTTCATATCATAATTCAACTTATTAAAATCCATTTTAAGATTCTTCTTAAGATTCTTTGCTTCGCTCAGAATGACATTTATATATTTTTATTTTCTGTTTTACTTTCTATTTTATTTTCTAGGAATACGGACTGTAACTGTGGTGCCCTCACCGTACACGCTGTCCACGGTAATTCCGTAGCCTTCACCGTACACCATCTCTATTCGCTTCTGGACATTAGCCATTCCGAAACCTCTCTGTTCATCAAGAACTATCTCACCGGAGATAAGCTTCCTGAGTCTTTCCAATTCTTCTTCATTCATACCGATTCCTGTATCATGAATCCTGAAGATGATATTCTCTCCTTCCGAGCCATCGAAATGCCCCTCAACCTTTATCTGTCCACCGCCTCTTTTATTTTTTATGCCATGGTACAACGCATTTTCTACAATAGGCTGAAGTGTTAGCTTCTGGATGTGATAATCAAGTATCTCTTCATCCATCTCTATCTCGTAGTCTAGAATATCCTGGTATCTGTATCTCTGAATTTCCAGATAATTTTTAACATGTTCTTTTTCATTTCGAATTGTAATCTCACTCTCTCCCTTGCTGAGTGAAATACGGAAGAAGCTGGACAGTTCCTGAATAACCTGTATCGCCTTCTGGTTTTCTCCTGCCTCCGTCATCCAGATAATGGCATCTAATGTATTATAAAGGAAATGAGGATTAATCTGTTCCTGCAGAAGTCTCAGCTCTGCATCCTTCGCATTTTCCTGTTCCCGATGAATATCCTCAACCAAGGTTTCTATTTCCTTAACCATGCTGTTAAAGCTTTCTGCCAGAGTTTTCATCTCATCATCTCTGTCAGGATGGTACGCTACTGAGAAGTCACCTCCTGCAAACTTTTCTGTCATATCGCATAGCTCTGTTATCGGTTCTGTTATCCTCTGAGAAAGTCTCTTAGAAAGGAAATAAATCACTACCAGTATGATTATCAGCACAAGCACCATTACTCTGATTGTTGTCAGGAGACTGGCAGCTACATGACGGCGGAGCATTTCCATATTTTCCGCTTCGTCATAAATATATTTCTGAATATCCTCCTGAATAAGTGAGGTCAGCGTACGGATATTCATATCCAGCATTTCCATATTCTCATCGTAATGACCACCCTCTTCAACATTTTCAAGGATATCATCTACTCGGGCATCAAGAATCCCTAGAAGTTTTATCAGTGCATCCAGATCAGACCTCACATTTTCTTCTGTAGTTTTGTCTCTCAGTTCTTCAAAATGTTTTGTCGCATCACTAATAAGAGCTTTAGGATCTTCCCCCTCCAGCTTCTGCTCTGCATCCGTCCAGTTAGCAGAACCCGTGATGATACGATACATCATCTCATCCATGGAATCCTTAAAGCTCATATTGTACTCATTTGCACTTGTAATGTTTCGGACCAGAAGATCGTACTGTTGATAGTAAACATACAGCCTCGCCACTGCAATACTAAAAAGAACAATCAGTGGAATGACGCATATCCAGATATACTTTATCAGCTTTGACTGAATCTTACTGCTTCTCTTTTTTGTTTTATTATTTGAATTATTTTTTGAATTCTTTTCTGAACTCAATATTTCCGCCCTCAATAAATATGTATCAAAAGATTTACATCAAAAGATTTATATCAAAAGATT
>CACZRU010000096.1 GCA_902783605.1 uncultured Lachnospiraceae bacterium | reverse complement strand
TTGGAAATAAAGACCTTAGCAGCTTCAGCTTTATTTAGAAGCCACTCCACCTCACTGGCAGGAAGTTCCTTGTCAATTGGAACAGCAACATTTCCAGAGATCAATGTACCAAAGAACGCCACCAGCCATTCATAGGAATTCTCACCTATGATTGCAATATGGTTCTTTGTACCATAATTCTCGCTGATCCATGAAGCAGCTTTCATAACCTCTTCATAAACCGCGCCATATGTCTTCTCCTCAATTCCACTGCGGCCTTTTCTATATTTAAATGCCACTTCATCAGGAGTATTATCTTTTTTTACTTTAAGCATTTCATATATGCTATTTATCTTTGGAGCAATTTCATATAAAGGATATTCTTTATTTTTCATTTACTTTTCCTCTTTCATTATATTATCCAATTATTTCTTTCCGATTTTTTCTTTCCGATTTTTATATCCATTTTCTTTCCAAAATTAATACTAAGCAGTCTTTTCTTCTTTATTTGTTTTTTTCTTTTTCTTCTTCTTTTTCTTGCCGCCAATTGAAGTAATCTTCAGAAGACCCTTCATGGTCTTCATACCCTTCTTAATTGTAAGGTATATACAGATTGCTGTTATAACTGTAACACTGATTATGTACAGGATGACACCAAAGCATCCCTCTTCTGCTCTGAATATCTCCAGGAGATAGAATAACCATGCTATGATTATCCACTGTAATAAGTAAAATGGAATAATAAATGTTGATATACGAAGCATAAATTCCATAAACTTAGATGCACCAATCTTCTTGCACAAATAATATGTAATACTGATCAGGAACAGAGCAAGGCTGAGAAGCAAAACAACGTTAGGAAGATCAGTTATATAATCATTTATTGGAGAAACAAGAGCCTTTTCAAGGTTAATGTCATATATCCAAAGAAATACTATAAATGATATAAAGAGAACCGCCGAGAAATCCATGGTTCTTTTCATAAAATTCTCTCGTTCTTCCTCATTTGTCTTTTTAAGTACCTCTCCAAGAAGAATACCAACGCTAGGGAATATAGCCCATGAAAGAAGTGGGAAACAGCTGGTTTCATTTACATATACAATATTTCCTAAAAGTGAAGCAACTATTGGATTTGTAATAAAATGATTTGTAATTGGTGTAAGAAGCATATTAGCAGTAAGCATCAATATGCTGATCATTATCAGTCCCGGAGTCTTAATCTTAAGATGACGCATAAACGACAAAAAGATGTAGAAAATACCTACAAAGTAATAAATATCAGACTGAAGGCAAAACTCCAGATCATCAAAAATACTTTTATCTATAACTATCGACTGGATTATGCCTGGAATAAACCATCTGAAAATATTAAGAAGAGCTCCAATAAGAAGGAACTGAACTCCATTTCGGAAAATGCCATCAGGCTTTGTTCGTCCTCCGCCTATTCCAAATCCCATACATATCATAAATACCGATGGACCAAAAGCACAAAGACCTATAATTGCTGAACCAAAAGATATAAGTCCTTCACTGGCAAATCCTCCTTCAATAGCTTCCTCCATAACATGTACTGCAGGAAGTCCCAGAATCGCAATTGCCTTCAGTAATTCAATCTCTCCAAACCTGGTTAAAGGTTTTTTCTGTTCTGCCACCGCGCTGCTCATATTCCCTCCTTATTAATTCCGCATAAATATGTTCTATCTTAACAGAATTAGTCCAACAAATGTCCAACAAAGCCCGAAGACATCCAAAAAATATTGGATTTTTTATATTTTGCTGGTTTAATAAAAAAAGCAGAGATCTAAGTTTCTCTGCTTTTCTTATTATATCTTATTTAAATTCTAATTTATTCTAATTATCAATTCTTTTCCTGAATCTCCTGAATCATCTTATTCTGTTCCTTAACTTCCCTGTAAAGAATAAAGTAGAACACTCCAGCGATAATGATATATGGTATCGTGAAAGACCTGTAATACTCAAACCACCCTCTCGGTGATATTGGATCCACCCTGCTTATCACAAGCAGGAACAACCCACAGAAGAAACATGCAGCCACATACTGCAGTATCATCATCGCCAGTGGACTGACATTATCAAAAAGCGAATATAGCGATAAAACTACAGACGCAATCACACAAAATGTAAACATTATAAGTGCATTAGAATTATCATTTTCCATCCCCGTAATGGCATTAATCACTGCAGCCGTTACCGAAACAGAAGTATAACTTATACATATTCCTAAAAGAAGCTTTTTTAAATACTCTTTCACTGATTTATCCTCCTCATCTTACGCAGATACTCGTTAAATGCTTTCTTATAACTTCTGTTTATACAGATTCTTTCTCCGTTATCAAAGAGTGCGTAGACCTTCATATTGATATCCGGCTTTAACTGCTTAATCTTATATATATTAATAAGATTGGACTTTGACACTCTTACAAATCCATAATTCCACAGCATTTCCTCACAGGAACCAAGCGTATTCATCAGACGGAACACGCCTGTCTCTGTGTATGCAAAAAGCTTCCTATCTACATAATCAAAATAATATATTTCTCCCGGATCAAGTATTGTTTCTTCCCAGTCATCCATATCCTCATCTGCAGGACGTCCTGAAAATGTAGGCCGTTCTGAATTAACAGTATCGATTATCTGACTAATGACCGGTCTCATATTGGAAAAATAAAGATCCACGTGCTCTTCATTTAAGTTTTTATCTTCAAAAAGATTAAGTTTCATATTGTCATATTCCTTCTAAAATGCGTTCCAGATAAAGATGAATGCAAATACACATCCCCATGAATTGCCTGTACGCTTTCTAATTATCAGCATTCCATATAATGCAATAAATGTAACGATAAAATCAATTATTCCAAGTGCATCAAAATGTATTGGATGGAACATAATTCCCATAATAGCAGCAACAAGCACACCCCAGTCAAAAAACTTACTCTCTGAAGGATGTCTTCTTGAAACGATTTCAGCGATCACCGCATAATTGAAACCTTCAAAGAATCCCCATACTAAACCTATTATAAGAGTACCAATTATTGTACTGATAATCCCTGCTTTATGAAGATCAGTTGTAACCATCACACTGAGTGGCTCATATCCTTCAAACTGGCCTGAAACAAATTTAAATAATATAAGTGGTAAAAAGCTGATTACTGCACCAGCAATAGCTTTTAAAGCATTTTCCTTTTTTAATCCATAGCTTGCAAATGATTCTCTTCTGAGAAGGCAAACCAATGTGATTCCGAGTCCAGCTATTCCATATTCCATAGCTGCTGATATTAATAGACGTGGCCAAACTGAGATGCTGCTATCCTTAAAGAAAGAACTCAGATTGCTACCTATAACAGCATAAATGCTATATACCAACATTGACACAAGTGCGATAATCCAAAGATTCACATCAAGCCTTTTCTGCTCTGTTGTTAATTCGTGTTTTCTTTTAAAAATTTTCATCTTAGTAATGCTCCTTTTTCTTTGATGGCATTACCTTATCAGATATAGAAAACATGCGTATTCAAATACGCACAAGTTGCGCTTCCACATGTACAAGTTGCAAAAAATATCTGAAATAATTATCTGAAATAAACAGGGACTACTGAAACATAGTCCCTGCCTATATCATCTTATTATATTCTGTTGTGGTGGCTGATCATCAATCAGACAAAACTGGCAATACCTTCTTTTCGATAAATTCCACCCTGTCAAATATTCTCGGTTTAAATGTTCCCGTTATTCCGACCGATACATCCTGCTCTTTATTTATATATATTATATTTCCACTATCACCGATAGCAGCATATACTTCCCTGTCGTCAAAAGGCTTATACCACAGATATCCGTAATTCATGTATCCAAATTTCTCTCCAAGCTTCAGATACGGTGTCAGCATATCCTTTAGGTATTCTTCTGATATAATCCTTTTGCCACCATACTGACCACCATTCAACACAAGCGAACCGATCACAGCCATATCCAGGGCCGACATGCAAAGCCCCCATCCAGCAGTAACTGTATCCTGAGGATCTGAATACCACTCATATTTCCTTGGTTTCTTATTCATAAAGAAGTCAAACTGATCTTCTTTAGAACTATCTCCATGATTGATTCGTTCAGGAAGGCCTAATGGCTCAAAAAGACATTTGTTGGCCAGATCAATACACTTTTCGCCGGTTGCATTTTCTATAACTCCAGCCAGAATCTGAATTCCAAGAGTAGCATACTTAAATTCACCTGTTATTCCCTTACGTCCACCCAGAAAATCGAGTACGGAAAGCGTCCAGTCATCCGATGTACATACCTTTGTCCATGGTTCAGACCTATACTTATATGGAGCAGTCATTGTTAGCAAATGCTTTATCGTAACATCATAAATAGTTTTCTCTCCACGCTTAACAGTGTACTCAGGAAAGAAATCCATAACTTTCTGATCCACACTTTTGATACTTCCTCTGTCTAAAGCGATTCCTGCAAGCAGTGCCATAACGCCTTTGGTTACGGAATTTATATTCACCGCATCCTCCGTCTTATACCCGCGCCAACAGTCATCATATACTGCCTCGCCATCTTTGATCGCATAGATCTGACAGATATTACTCTCATTTCCTGTACTGTTGGAAATGAATCTGTGAAGCTCTTCTTTATTCATCATTTTCCACCTCTTTATTAAGATTTGGACGTCCTGAAAATGATGTTAAGTTAATTAAAAATTCTTTTCAAGTAATTTTTTTTACTTTTTTATTACAATATTATTACTTTATTTTCCTTTAATTATATTTAAGTTCAACCAATACCCAGTCATCTGTGATCATATTGTACTTACTGCCACAATATGGACAGTTTTTGATCCTCGTAGCATCAAAGCTTGCTCCACAAGATGGACAAGCAATCCTTGTCATGGAAAAGTTAAAATTAACCGGAATATCTGTCCGCCTTCTGAGAGTCGCGCTAAAAACCTGAGATTTATAATAAACCTTATCCTCATGTGCATACAGTATGTCAAAATAAGCCTTTGTCACAACTGTCACATAGTTTCCCTCATCCACAAAGTTTAGACATCCTAGGGCACCACCATAATTCAAATCTATGATATCCTTCATCCTCGGATCCAGTGCTTCTCCTTCATAAAACATAAGTTCCTTCTCATTTTGAGAAAAAATAGCTGTTTTGATCAGAGATATGGCTTTGCTCGTGAAATACTCATACGAAAATTCAGGACTAATGCTTTTCATTCTTGCTTCAAATCTGCTTCTTGAACCCACAGTTCCCATCTTCCCGGCTGAAGAAACCGCTCTGATGATCAGTCTCATTAATAGATAATATGAATACATGACATATGCCAAAGGAATACTTCCAAAAAAAATCCCTAAGAAACCTAATATCGGCTTAGCTGGGCTCTGAATAAGATTAGCTGGTGAAAAGACATCCCACCTGAAGACGCATCCAATAATATATAAAACAATAAATGTGATCACGTAGCTTATTAAATATTCCCTAAAGAATTCTTTCTTATTTATACCTACATCGTCCACAAAATAATAGGATGTAATCTTTGGGAAAAGCTCATCCATCTGGAATCTGGTTCCACAGTAAGAACATCCATTCTGAAGGCCTGCGACAGTGGAAACCGAGCCACAGTTTGGACAGCAAATCGGATCATTATCAGGATGAGCTCCATTTGCCACATCAGTAATAGTTTCATATATGATGCTCTTCCGATTATCACTGTATCTGTTTCTTCCGTCTTTCCTTACAATTCTTTTTATTCCACAACGATTAAAACAGACAGTGCTCTCATAATGTGCATCCCTCCAATTACTAGCCGCAATAAACCTATTATCATCGCCTCTTGAATAGATAGAATAGTCCAGCTCCAGCCCTTTTTTATTAATCCTGTCATGCTGAAGCTTCATCACATAGGAGATATCACTGTCTGAAAATGGAATATTTCCACCATTTCCAACGGCTGTTCCAAGAGATGCCCTGAAATCATTTAATTTTTGATTAAAAATATTAGAAATCTCTCTACTGCTAAAAAAATTGTACCCCATATAAACCTCCCCTAAATATATCCTAAATATAGCATAAATGAATTCTCCTGAACAGAAACAATAAACTGCATCAAAACAATATATCACATTGGGACATTTTCCTGTGTGCTGTGTGGTTTAATAGGACATTATCAAAAATGGATTATAAAATTTTAAACAAAGGTATATTAACCGTGTTGACAAAGAAAAAAATTATATTTATAATGTCCACGCAACTAAATAGAATCAATGGGGAGCTGGTAAACCGGTTGAGAGGAAGCGTTAAGCTTCGACCCACATACCTGATTTGGATAATGCCAACGTAGGGATAGAACTGATTTTATGATGCAGCTGATATGCCCAGGGTATTTCAGCTGCTTTCTTTTTAGGCATCTTTTCTTAAATCATCTCATATCAGGAATCAAAAACACACTAAAGAAAAGGAATTATTATGGAAAACAAAAAAACAAGCACACTCAGCAACGGGCTCATATGGTTTGGAGCAGGAGTATCAATCGCGGAAATTCTAACAGGAACTTACTTCGGAGAATTAGGCTTTAAGAAAGGACTTTTAGCCATCTTCATAGGACACATTATTGGATGTGCATTATTCTTCCTGGCTGGACTTATAGGTGGAAAAACCGAAAAAAGCGCTATGGAAACTGTAGCGCTTTCATTTGGTAAATTCGGTTGTAAATTCTTCGCGCTGTTAAATGTTATACAGCTTATAGGCTGGACAGGAATCATGATATATGATGGTGCCCTGTCTGCAAACACTGCCCTCCATACAGGAAAATGGGTATGGTGCCTGGTTATCGGTGCACTTATCATCGTTTGGATACTTATAGGACTGTCTAACCTTGGAAAAGTTAGTACCTGCGCAATGGCAGCACTTTTTGTACTAACAATTGTTCTCTGCGTAATCATATTTAAAGACGCCTCAAAACTTAGTGGTGAAGCTTCTGATGGAATGAGCTTCGGAGCTGGCGTTGAACTTGCAGTAGCCATGCCACTTTCATGGCTTCCTCTTATCAGCGATTACACAAGAGAGGCTGAAAAGCCTGTCAAAGCAACTCTCATCAGCACAATCGTTTATTTTGCGACCAGCTGCTGGATGTACATCATTGGAATGGGTGCGGCTATATTTACCGGAGAAGGCGATATTGCATCTATCATGGTAAAAGCCGGCCTGGGTATCGTCGGCCTGCTGATCATTGTTTTCTCTACAGTAACAACAACATTTCTCGACGCATATTCAGCAGGTGTTTCATCAGAATCTATCATTTCAAAAGCTAAGGGCAAATGGGTTGCAATCGGCGTCACTGTTTTAGGAACTGTCGGTGCTATTCTACTTCCTATGGATGATATCACAGACTTCCTTTATCTTATAGGTTCAGTCTTTGCTCCAATGATTGCTATCCAGATTGCAGATTTCTTCATTTTAAAGAATGACTCTTCAGAAAAAAAACTGGATATCGTAAGATTCATAGTATGGGTAATAGGCTTTATAGCATATAGACTGCTGATGAAGGTGGATATCCCATGTGGAAACTCCTTCCCTGACATGATGATAACATTTGCTCTAATGACTGTTGCAGGAAAGGTTTTTATTAGAAAACCAGCTCTACCAGCAGACACCATCTGAGCCTACCCAGTATCCATCCACATACCTGTCTGTTGCAATATATCCGTTTGGTTCAAAGAAGTACCAGGATTCATCTATCTTCAGCCACTGATTTTGTGGATACCAGCCTACTGTGTCCTCATACCACCAGCCCCAGCTGTCTCCATTCCAGCCTCCTCTTCCGGCATATTCCAGGGCACCACTTGAGCTCAGGTAACATCCATTTACCCACTCACTTGATGCCATATATCCAGAGGATCCGAAGTAATACATGAATCCATCAATCATCTGCCAGGAGTTCACAGGATACCACCCGGAGGTATCCTCTACCCACCAGCCGGTGCTGTTACACTTCCACTCAAGGGTTCCTGAATAGGACTGATTACCATTTGAATCATACCATTTTCCATTTACCCATTCATTCCTAAATTGATAGATATTAGCCGTATTTCCAGAAGCCGGCTGAACAGGATTATAGTCAATATCTGCAATAGGATTAAATGGATATTCTGCACTTATTGAATGTGCTCTCTCATATCCATCGCTTATCTTTATGTTTGAATCTGATTTTGCAATGAACTTATCACTCATCTTTTTCGAACTATCTGCCCACAGAACATCCGTATTATACCATTTCCCATTCAGACAGACCTTTAACCAGACATGATTCCTCGCCTCATTACGCATCATCGCATTTTTGATTCCGATGGCGTTCAACATCGCCGAAAGGGTCTTGGAATAGCCTGCGCAGACACCTATTTTGTTGATCATGACAGAATAAATCCCCTGATGCTGATAGGTGCTCAGTTCATTACTGTCTATATCATAATAATCTGTATTGGAACAAATGATCTGACATGCACTGACCATTTTTTCATAATCATTCGCTCCACTTATCTGCGAAATATAACTGTCAAGCGTGCTGAAAATCTGATTAGTTACAGCGGCCCTTTCATTCGCATCGACCAATTCGTCTGGAATAACAAAATACATATCTTTATACACCTTTTTCGTAGGCGTATTGTAAGAAGTAGTTATAGTATTGTTAACTGCAAAATAATACTGTGGATTATCATACAAAAATGAAATAAGTGTCAGTCTAGCTGAATCGACATCCAGTCCCTCAAGTGAAATTCCCTCTGATATTCCTCTGTACGGATGTACCGAACCTGTTCCATTTAAGATCCCCAAGCATACCGAATCCATTCTTTTGTAAAATGCCTTCTGCTCAGAAGTAAGATGATAATATAGAGACCTGGTCGAATACTTATACCAGTCTCTCTGAACCACCCCTTCTGCATAAGCATCTCTGGCAGTACCTGGACCTATACCACCCCACAGAGAAATGATTATTACCAGCACCAGCAAATATGAAATTATTTTTTTCTTTTGTCTCACCCGATTCCCCTCCAACTATGACTGTTTTGGTTTTATTAGTTTTTTATGACAATCTTTAAACCTACGGCCTGATCCACATGGACATGGATCATTATCCATTATCATTTTCCTAAACCTTCGATTATCAGTGAAATCACTAAATTTTACAGTATATGGTTTTTTAAGCTCTATAGTCTGCTTCATTTTCTCTTCACCCGGATTAACAGATACCATTCTCTCTGCCATCTGAGGATGAATCTTGGCAAACTCTGATGCAAATGCATACTGATCCCACATATGCATCGGGGTGAAACTCTTAATCTTTGCAGTCTCAAGATATGCTTCCAGTGTATATATTCCATATGAGCCAAATCTCGGATCCAGTGGAAGCATTGCATAATCTATCTCCACATCCGAAAGAAGGCTTAGATTATTTACGAATTCTGCCTTTAATCTGGCAACCGCATTTCCATTTTGATCGTGAACATTCTCATATAGTATTTTTATTTCTCTCTCTGACTTTGAAGAAAGATCCATACCTGGATTCTGCTCTTCAACCATCTTCTTGAAGTTCTTTATGCTGCCCACAGGACTGAACCAGGAAAGATCCCCCGCATGAAACAGTGTAACACCTTCAGTTTTTACCAGAAATGCAACTCCTAAATCTGTTGAAGTTAATGTGGTAATCTCGCCAAATTCAGTTTCCAGCACCTCATTTCCTACAAAGTATTCTATAAAGTCATCCACTTTTTCAAAGAGGCTTTCAAAATTATCCTCATAGTATTTCTTTTCTTTACCATCAATATCCAGCCCCATATAAAAATGAATATCTTCAAAATCATCTGCCATATTAAGGATATCATGATTAAAATGATCCAGATGTGCATGACTTATAAATACATAAACCGGCTTATCCTTCCTAATAACCGGAAGACTTGCTCTGTACCAGTCAAATACAAATGTTGCATTTTCCGTTTCAACAACAAAACTGCTCTGCCCGCCGTATACACATCTGATAGAACCAGGAGCAACATCATCCTTCGGCATCTCAATATCATAATATAATTTAGTCGGAACCTCTTTCCCTTCATTAAATTCCCTGTCATAAGGGAGGCCCATATAATATATTTCAAACCTGCCATTCATTTTTCCATTTTTCCAGGTTCCCTTATATAAAGCCCCTTCTACATATTCCCCATTATCAAAGAGAAGTTTTTCTTTCCCAGATCTGGGATACATATACATTTCACCGTATCCGTTATATATACCTTTCACAAATTCTCCCGTATATCTTCCAGACTGTGTGAAGATAGTACCTTGGCCGTCTGGCAGTCCATTTAAAATCTCGCCCTCATAACGACGTTCGTCATCAGATACCATTCTGCCCTTTATTCTTTTTTCTTCGCCCATAAGCTCTTAGTCCTCCACAATAAATACTTTTAATGGAGCTTCCCCCATCAAGAATCTATTATGTATTTTAACATATTCATAACGGCGAGAGGTACAATTTATTTTCACTTATTCACGACTATAATATCATCCACTTTACAGCCAAACATATCAGCTATAATAATCATATTGTCGATGGTTGGCATGCAGTCTCCTCGCATCCATTTAAAAATAGCCTGTGGAGTACCAAAGCCACATACCGCCTGGACATCCTTAACTTTTATATTTCGTGCTCTCATCATATTTTTTATATTTGCTCCAGTCGCTGACATATTTACAGTAATCATATGATCTACTTCCTTTCTTATCTTCTAAAATCTTATCTTCTAAAAAACGCAAAATAAAAGGAGATACCCTTTTCGCAGTATCTCCATAGTTACCCATAAAAAATACCGCCCATGCATCCGAGCATAAGCGGTTATATATTAATCAGCATTTTTCAACATTTATTTTCCACTTATATCTCAATGCATAACAAATATTCCTTCGTCTGACTCTGTTTCATGACTAAGGAGTGAATATTCACTATGCAGATATAAGTTTCTAAATGTATTCATCGCTTTTTTCCCTTTCGTAGATTTTTTGTAGATTCTTTCGTAGATTATTCCATAAAGCCTTCCATAGATTTCTCCATAGATTTATGCCATGATTATAACACTTTAACATTATTTGTAAAGTATACTTGTGGTATATTTTTCTTGCCAATAGAACATATTAAGTGTATACCCTACCGAAAAAATATGACAACTCTTTTCAAGGCAATCCTGGGATTATCTACCTTTGAAAAAGGAACCATATCCATACTTGGAGGAAAAGATGAAAATGAAAATCGTATAAACCGCCAAAACATTGGATTTTTTGTTGGTTCCTGCTTCTATGATTATCTCAATGGACGAGAAAATCTTCATTATTTCAGACGACTCAAAGGAATTGAGGACAAAAATGAAGTCGACAGAGTCCTTGAACTCGTCGGTCTTAATAACGATGCCGCCAAGGTTCCTGCCAAAAATATTCACTAGGAATGAAACAAAGACTTGGTATAGCAAATGCCATGCTGGGAAATCCTGATATCATGATATTTGACGAACCAACCAACGGCCTCGATCCTCAGGGTATTCATGATATAAGAACAATGTTTAAAAGATTAAACGAGGAGGAAGGAAAAACAATAATTGTTTCCTCTCACATCCTGAGCGAACTTGAAAATACAGCCGAACGCTTCGGAATCATCCACGAAGGCGTAGTTATGAAGGAACTGACACAGGATGATTTCAAAACTCAAAAGGAGATATCATCTATAAATATCTCAGATTCCGATGTAGCCAAAGCTTCCTCCCTGTCCTTAACTAAAGTGGCAGGCTGAAAAACCTTGGTTATTTTTTATTCTCGCATTATAGCTACTTATTCTTCTTTTGAAAATACTTTACCCAAAAAGGATTCTCTCCGTCAAATATCTCTTTCTGTTCAGGTGTCAGTTTATCGGGATAATCGGTCATCAGATTAAAAATCTTTTCTTTATCAAAAGAAAACTTATGTTCTCCTCCCGTTTCCTTTCTCCACCAAATTGTATCACTTCTTTTTTTCTTGTAAAAATCTGGGACGTCCCCAGAAGTAACAAGTCGCTCCTGATCTTCTCGTTCGATTCTTTCGCGTTCAAGAGCTTCCTCTTTCTTCATTCTCTCTCGTTCTAATGCTAGTTTTTCAAAGAACTCTACCTCGCCGCTTTCTAGAAGAAAATAAGTATCAATATAATCATACGCTGATCCTATATGATATTCTTCTGATTCAATAAGATAGTATTCACCTATATCGTTTTTATATACAGCTCTGGCAGTTCTGTTATACCCCTCATCTACCTCAATAGAAAACCGAAATTCTACTTTTCCATTTGTTGAATCAACCTTCTTCATAATCTCTCATCCTTATCTTGAGAAAACTCCCGTCATGATTTCGTTTTTATAAACTTCACTTCCCAATATTTGATCTATCAGCTATCTGCTTATTTATATATTCAACATCTTTTTTTACTCTAAAACAGTCTATAGAATAAGCCAGAACCAGCACCACACCAACATAGATAAATGCCATCCAGAAATTGCTGGGATAAAACCATCTGACTATAAATCCGAAGAGCATAACTATACCTGTTATCACAAAATACTTAACTACATAGCTCATTATTATTGATAACGATATATATTCATCAAACAGAAAATTGGCTACCGATATAATAAATGCAAGTCCAAACAGCTTAAGAACCAGGCCTATCTCTTCTGTAATTCCTGACCATATAATGGAGATAGTAAATACAGCCAGAATCATTAGTGCAGCTAATAAAAATGTATCCTTCAATATTTTTTTCATACTCATCCCCTTTGAAAAGCCTTCTTTATATCCTTCAAATACTTTCTGGAAACAATAAGCATCTCTCCATTATCTAGTACTGCTTCAAGGTGGCTGTTTTTTACCTGCCTTATCTCTTTCAGATGATCTGTATTCATAATGCAGGTTCTTGAAATCCGTACAAGATTTGTATCTACGGACATAGCATCGATCTCTGACATTGAAGCATCAAGACGGTAAACTTCCTTCGCTGTGTAAATGAATAGTTTTCGTTCTACATTTTCAATGTAATATATATCCCACAGTCCGATCTTAACCTTTCGTCCATCTAAATCCGCACTGAATTCCACATCCAGACTGCTTATCCTACGGACCAGTTTTGTTACAGAATCGTTATATTCCGGATATTCAATTATAACCGTCAGTGGTTTATCCTTTGTCTGTCTTGTTATAATCTGCATGTCTTAATCCCATCAATAGTTTTATTGCAGCTCCCACGATATCTCCTGCGATTATCAGAAGTCCTCCAGCAAGACTCCATGGAGCCCATATGAATAGTATTTCTTTCAATCCAGCGCCAAATATTATTGGAAACAGGATAAGTACAAGTACCAGAAGAATTAATAATATAACATCTATTACAATGAGCACAGCTCTCTTCTTAACTACGAGTATGACTGCAAAAAGAAGAATTCCAATTACTGTCACACTTATAAATATCCTGTCAAATATGGTCCATATATCACTAACCAGCTTTCCAGAACCTTTTCCAGAAACAACATTAAAAACATTGTTACATAAGCTGTCTGTTGTTGCCGCTACATTTAGATTACATAGTACACATACGCCAATCTGCTTTCTTTCATCAAAAATAATCCTTGAAGAAAACTGAGGTGTACCCCCTGAATGACCAATTACACCATCAGCGAATAATTCCCAGCCCGAATAGTAGTCCTCTTCTTTTTTCAGGTTCTCCTTAACTCTTGATAATGGTTCCTCAAACTCTTCTGGCACTACTCTTTCGTTCGTTCCAGCTTCTGTTCTGTCTTTCGTTCTATCTTCAGCACCATCTTCAGTTACATCTTCTGTTCCATCTGCAGTCCATATTTCTATCCATCGTCCCATATCTTCGGTATTTGAATAAAAATATCCTGCAGGTATACACGCTTCCTTTACAGTCATGGGATACTTATATACACGACGGTATCCAAGTCTTGTTCCTTCGATGATTCTGCTGTCTGTTGGGGTACCGACAAATGTATTCTCCAGCCCCAGTGGAACAAGTATCTCCTGCTCCATATAATCCCGATAGGTCCTCCCAGAAACATTTTCAATGATCAGCCCCAGCAGATTATAATTCACATTAGAATATGAATATTCTGTTCCCGGCTTACTAGTGAGTTCCAGTCCAGAGATACTGTCTGCCCATTCTGAGAGCTTCATGCCCTCATCAGCACTTGGATAATCCTTTTCACTATTCGTATATCCACTTTTTTGTTCGAGCAGATTCCTTACTGTAATATCAACCCTTGCAGAATCATAATAAGCTTCAAATCCTGGAATATAGTTCGATATATCAGCATCTTCATCTATAAGTCCTTCTGTTTTCAGCTTCTGTACTGCAAGACCGGTAAATGCCTTTGTCATGGATCCTATCTGATAAAGATCTCCACTATCGCCATAATATGTTACTTCACCTTTATCAAAAACGACAACACTTACATGTTCGCACTTGGTCTCATTCTTGTAATCATTTATCAGCTTATCAATCTCATTTGAATTCGATGCATATGCATTTTGAATCCAAGAGAATACTATAACTATAGAAATGATAAGTACTGTGATTATTTTCCGACTTTTCATATTATCTGCCCTCCTATGAGGACATCATAATAAAACTCTATTTTCTTTTCTATAGCCCGATACAGTTAATACAAAATTAGTAACACAAAATGCAATTTATCAGGGAAAGATTCTCATTTATTATACTGTTATTTCAATCAGATTGCCTTCGAATCCCACTATACAGCTCTCATAATAGCCATCCCCCGTGGTTCGTGGTCCACTCAGCACTTCGAAACCATCCTCCCTGAATCTACTTGTCAAACGATTAACTTCTTCAACACTCCCCACAGAAAAAGCTATATGGGCGTATCCAGTACGATTGACCATCTTTGCCACATCTTCCATCTCGGGCTTATTCATAAGTTCAATTCTTGCTCCGTCTTCCAAGCTTATAAAATACGATCTGAATCCAGTATTTGAATTATAGTACCCCTCATTTGAAACACCACCGAAATACTTAACAAAAAAATCCTTAGCTTTATCCAGATCATTTACATATATAGCGATATGCTCTACTTTCATATATTAATTCCTCAAAACGTAAATATATTAAAATAATATGATAATTAATCGCACGCCGTCAATTCGAAAAATACTATTCCAACTACATTGCAATTCTTGACAAACATTCCCCTCTCGCCCATACTATTAGCGAATCATATGTTACAGAATAACGATATTAAGGCAGGTTTATTATGGATATATTAAAATCAAATGTTTGCTCCGCGGTTGTCACTTTGAAAAAGGGTGAAGGAAGAACCTTAAAAGCAGGAGGCAGCTGGATTTATGATAATGAGATTGCAAAAATAGATGGCGATTTCCAAGATGGAAACATCCTCCGGGTTGAGGATTTCGACGGTTATCCTATGGGCTGGGGATTTATCAATACAAAATCCAAGATTCAGATACGTATGCTCACCCGTGATGCAGATGCAGAGATGAATGATTCATTTTTATATAACAGAGTAAAGGCAGCATGGGAGTATAGAAAAGCTGTTATAGACACTTCCTCATGCAGAGTAATATTTGGCGAAGCTGATTTTCTTCCTGGTCTTGTAATAGATAAATACGAGGATGTTCTTGTCGTTGAATCTCTGGCACTCGGCATCGATATTTTGAAAGAACGTATTGTTGAAATCCTAAAAGAGATATTACTCGAGGAAGGTATAAAGATCCGAGGGGTTTACGAAAGGAGTGACGCAAAAGTCCGCCTCAAAGAGGGAATGGAACGCCATAAAGGATTTATCGGAGACGAGTTTGATACTGCCGTTCAGATTACCGAAAATGGCGTTAAGTTTAATGTGGATATAGTCAACGGCCAGAAGACAGGTTTCTTTCTTGATCAAAAAGGCAACAGAATGGCTGTTCAGGAACTCTGCAGAAGACTTAGTGCCTCAAGAGAAAACAGCACCTCCGAAAACACCGAAGAAAAAGCTGGTATTTCCGTTCTTGACTGCTTTACACATACTGGCTCATTTGCCCTTAACGCAGCTGTTGGTGGAGCTTCTAATGTCGAAGCCGTTGATGTTTCTGATCTCGCCATTGAAGAAGCCAAGCGAAATGCAGAGCTTAACGGAGTTTTGGACAGAATGACATTTACCTGCGATGACGTGCTTAATCTGCTTCCTAGATATGTTGAAGAAGGAAGGCGGTACGATGTAGTGATACTCGACCCTCCAGCATTCACAAAATCCAGAGAAACAATAAAGAAGGCAGCAAAAGGTTATAGAGAGATCAATATCCGTGGACTGAAACTCGTTAAATCAGGCGGATACTTTGCGACTTGTTCCTGCTCTCATTTTATGGACCAGGAGCTCTTCTCAGAAATAATCGCCCAGGCAGCAAAAGCAGCACATAAGAAGCTGAGACAGGTTGAGTTCCGCACTCAGGCAAAGGATCATCCAATCCTCTGGGCTGGTGACGAAGTATCATACTACTTGAAATTCCTTATATTCCAAGTTCTGGATGAAAGGTAGGCTGTTCCGTATCAATTGGAATAATTTCAAAAACTACTGGTGTAAATTATTTTGCTTAATAACCCAATAATGATTATAATAATATCAGTTACATTATAATAATACTATTGGGGAGGTATTAAAAATGCGAGAATACACCGATGAAGAAATGAAAACAATTTTAAGAAGTGTTAATTGTGGATACGGTCCTGAAAGAACGGATTTTACAATGAAAGATCCTGCAGGTTATATAACTTTTAATTCAATCATTGATAACCCAGGTGTTGGTAACGAGAGAAACTTTGTTAGAGTCAAAGAGTATAATTCAGAAAAACCATTTGAAAATATAGTATGTGTAAGACCTGATTATGAATATGAAATATACATTTATTTTCATAATGATGCAATGAGCAAATTGAATGCTTCGGGAGAAGGTATAGCGCATAACACAAGGATCCAAGGTGGTTTTAAAAAGAGAATAATTAATAAAGATAACCCTTCTTTAGTTTATGCTACTATTAGATGCGAAGATGCAACCCCTCCTGAAATATGGGATGGCGCTGTCTTAGCTACAGATTCCGAAGAAGACATAGAACTTCTATATGTTACAAATAGTTTGAAAATATATTTAGGTGATGTGGTTCAGCCACTTCCAAAAGATGACTTTTTTAATAATCCCGGGGCCTTGATTGGATGCAACCCCGAGAACAAACTAAATGGAGATGTATATGCATGTGCCGAGTATTCTGGTTATATAAAATATAGATTACATGCTGTTTTAGTGAAAGAAAAACATAAAATTATGGATCAAGTAATTCCAAATCCAAACAGAAAAGAAGATTAATAATAAAAGGGATTCCTCTTTCTAGGGAATCCCTTGTTTTTTTCCCCCTTAAAAGCCTTGATTTTTCTTGATTTAACGGGTAATATAACATTATGCGAATAGATGACGGGCGAATTATCAGCAAATCACCACCAATTATTACTATTTGTAGCAGGAAGGATCAAGAACATGTCTAAAGAATACTGGAACGAAAGGGACAAGAAATCCAGGGAAAGAACTGCACTCCTCCTCGAGGATCTGCCTAAATATGTAGGTCGGTTTGAAATATATATATCCGACTCAACCTCTGCACTTACCAGAGAGAACTATATCAGGGACCTTACTATCTTCTTTGACTATGTCTGCAGCGAACTTGAACTTGCATCCCCTAAGGATATCAGCATAGACACCCTCTCCTCTCTATCAGTGGACTTCCTCTCCTCCTACTCAAAGTATCTCTCCAACTATACTAAATCCGGAAAGTCACAGACCATGAAGGGATCAACAAAAAGCAGGAGACTTTCAGCTCTAAGGACCTTTTACGGCTACCTCTATGACACTGATCAGATACCTCAGAATCAGATGACAAAGATACACTCGCCTAAGCTGGACGATAAGGAGATAATCCGTCTGGATGATGAAGAGGCAACTGACCTTCTGAAGACTATAACCACTGGTGTGGGTACTGAGAAGTCTTCTCAGGCAAGGAGCTACAATGAACAACAGTCCCTAAGAGATATGACCATAGTTTCACTCCTGCTCAACACAGGAATGAGAGTTTCAGAGCTGGTTGGACTGGATTTAACAGATATAGACCTAAAAAGAGCATCCGTAAGGGTTATCAGAAAAGGACACAGTGAATATTCTACTCTCTACTACAATTCCGACATGAAGGAACTGCTGGAGAATTATCTAGATTACCGTAACAAGCAAAATGGAATTGTTTCGGGTTCTGAAAATGCCCTATTCCTCTCTTCAAGAAAACAGAGACTGGGTGTAAGGGCCGTTGAAAAGCTGGTGAAAAAATATACAGAAAGGTCCGGAATCATAAAACCTATAACCCCTCACAAGCTCCGAAGCACCTTTGGAACCAAGCTCTATAAGGAAACCGGAGACATAAAGGCTGTTGCCGATACCCTAGGGCACAAATCCATAGAAACTACCTCAAGAAGGTATGTTGAAAGCGACAAGGAACGAAGAGAAGCCCTTAGGGAAGTTGTAAGATTTACAGACGAAACCACCTCTATCAGAGAGATCAAAGAAATCAAGGAAACCAAAACAGACAGTTCAGGAGATGAAGAATAAATCTCAACTTAGGCATCTTAAAGTCATTTTTACTTGTTTTTATTGCTTTTTTGAGACTTCAGCGCTCTCCCCACTTTCTTATCAAGAAGGCTGAGCGCATATGAAATCGGAATAGAAAGGGCAAGTACAACCAGTACAAATAATGTTACATTTTCTATATAGTAAACTGGTTTTACACCCTCTTTGATCATACGATATCCAAACATATGAATAAAAATCCCATGAACCAGATACAGTTCAAGAGTCATTTTTCCCAGAAAACTGAGAACCTTATTTCCTATCTTAAGTTTCATGCTTATAAGATAGTAAAGAGACATAAATGCCAGCGTATAAATGACCTGAAAAATAGACGCAACAAGATCACATCTATAGCCATATACAGAATCA
>CACZRU010000095.1 GCA_902783605.1 uncultured Lachnospiraceae bacterium | reverse complement strand
TTTCAAAAATCACGAAGTGATTTTTAAGCTACGAAGTAGCTATGATATACCGAAGGAAAAATGCGTTAGCATTTTTACGAAGGAATATCTTTTTATATAAGAAAACCACCCTGTCATAAATTAGAAAACATGACAAGGTGGTTGATCATTTATATTCTTTTTAATACTCTCTAGGTATTCTCTGGCAATTAGCCCTCTTCGATAGCGCCAACTGGGCAATTTCCAGCACAAGCTCCACAAGAGATGCAAGAATCAGCATCAATAACGAACTGTCCGTCTCCCTCTGAGATTGCTCCAACTGGGCAGTTACCTGCACATGTACCACATGAGATGCAAGAATCACTTATAACAAATGCCATAGTATTGTCCTCCTTAATAAATAATAAATTACTGCTGAATGGAGTATACTACATGACTGCACGGTTAGACAACTATAATCCTTGTTACAATTATGCGCATTCTGCCCCAAAATAGCTTATTTTCCCACCTATAGGTCTATAGCAATATTATATACATCCCTTTTATTCAGGCCTCTTTCTTTAGCCACCTTTTTCACTGCATCCTTCTTGCTCAGCCCCTGGTCCATAAGCATACGGATATGATCTTCAACACTAATATCATCCCACTCAGCTCTCTTCTCTGCTAATACTTCTTCCTTAGATTTCCCAGCAATAACCAGAACATATTCCCCCCTCGGAGTATTATCTTCTTCCTTGTAGAAGGATATCCATTCTCCCAAGGTCTTTCTGGAAAAAGTCTCATGCTTCTTTGTAAGTTCCTTGCAGATTGTAGCACTTCTTTCCTCCCCCAGCGTTTCCGCCAGAAGCTCCAGTGTTTTTACCAGTCTATGAGGCGCCTCATATATAATCATTGTCCTTGTTTCCCTGGCCAGTTCCTCCAGCACAGGCATAAGTTCCTTTTTCTCCTGAGGCAGAAATGCTTCAAATGCAAATCTCCTTGTTTTCTGCCCCGAAGCTATCAGTGCGTTCACTCCTGCAACCGCTCCCGGAACAGGAACAACCGTAATTCCATCTTCAAAACACATTTCCACCAGAACCTCTCCAGGATCTGAAATTCCAGGAGTACCTGCATCTGTGATAACAGCAACGCTTTGTCCTTCCTCCAATTTTTCTATCAGCACACGAGCTTTGTCATAGCGGTTGTTATCATGATAGCTGGTCATTGGAGTTTTTATCTCAAAATGATTCAGCAGCTTTACGCTGTTCCTTGTATCTTCAGCAGCAATCAGATCGACCTCCTTCAAAATTCGTATAGCGCGAAAGGTCATATCCTCAAGATTGCCTATGGGAGTTGCTACCAAATATAATATTCCTGACATTTTTCTTTCCTCATTTTCAACCAGGGAATATCTACGCCTTCCCGTAATATCTAAGCAGTTCTTCTGTATAAGAACCATCCTCATTATACACATTCAGTGTCGGAAGAATTCTACACTCTCTGCCTCCACCCTTAACCCCTTCAATCAGCACCAGATTTGCCTCTTTTCCAGCAGTCGGCTGAACCAGCTGAAGCCGTTTGGGTTCAAGGTGGTATTTCACCATCATCTCCATTATCTCAGGCAGGCGGGAAGGACGATGCACCATAGAGAATATACCACTGCTTTTCAGCACGTAACTCGCTGCACTTATCACATCCTCCAGTGTTGCCATTATCTCATGCCTCGAAATGTAGATAGTATCACTAGGATTCTTCAGCCCTGAGTTTTCCTTCATATATGGCGGATTGGAAGTGACTGCATTAAACGAACCTGCTTCAAACAGATTCCTTATCTCACGAACATCCCCCTCAACAATAGACACCTTGTCCTGAACGCCATTAAACAATGTACTTCTTCTTGCCATATCTACCATATTGGACTGTACCTCCAGTCCTGTCCACGAAGCGCCCTTGGACTTGGCTGCAAGAAGAAGAGGAATAACTCCTGTGCCCGTCCCAATATCCAGAACTGCAGCCTTAGCTGGAACCCTTGCAAAGTTCGCCAATAGCACAGCGTCCATTCCAAAACAGAAACAAAATGGGTTCTGTATAATACGGAACCCATTTATCTCTAAATCATCTATTCGCTCATTTTCTTTTAAATCAACTTCCTTACTAAGCATTATTCATTTCCTGAATTATTATCTTGTCTGTTGCCAGGTCTGCTACTCTTCTGATGATTGTTCTTTGAATAATCTCTCCTAGAATTGTTATCATTATTTCTATTTTTCTGATTATTGTTTTGATTATTCTGATTAAAGTTTTTTTGATTCTTGTTCTTATTCTTGAAATAATTCTGATTATTATTCTGATTATTTTTTTGTCCGTTAAACTTCTGGTTATTATTCTGATTATGATTTTTCTGATTATGATTCTGGTTATTATGATGATTATTCTGATTGTTAGTTTGATTGTTAGTTTGAGCCTCACGCTTATCAGAATCATCAGCCCCCTCTAAGCCAGAAGCACTGTTTCCAGATTGATTTCTATCACTCATCTCAAGTGCTTCCAGAGCCTCAAGCTCCTTCTCATGCTTTGACTTAACATTCTTGTCCTTCTTCTTGCGAGGCTTGAAGCTAAGCTCATCAACCTTATGTTCCTCAAGAGTCTTATTCTCTTCCTCGTCAGTAATGATGATTCTAACGGTCTGGCGCATAACATTTACAGCCTCAACCTTTCCAACAACGCCGTCAAGGGTAGTAACCTCATCACCCACTCCCGGCATCTTGGAATTAAGATACTCATACGTTTCCTGCTCATACTTCAGACAACACATAAGACGACCGCACACGCCTGAAATCTTTGTAGGATTAAGAGACAGATTCTGTTCCTTAGCCATCTTTATTGAAACAGGAACAAACTCAGGGAGATAGCTGTTACAGCAGAGCTCTCTTCCACACATTCCTATTCCACCTGACATCTTCGCCTCATCCCTGACACCAATCTGACGAAGTTCAATCCTTGTCTTAAAAACACCTGCAAGGTCACGAACCAGCTCACGGAAATCAACCCTTCCATCAGCTGTAAAGTAAAACAGCACTTTTTTTCCATCAAATGTGTATTCAGCGGAAATGAGTTTCATATCAAGATCATGAGTCTTGATCATTTCCACGCATGCATCAAATGCTTCCTGAGACTTTTTCTTATTTGTCTCAATCTGTCTTCTATCATAATCATTTGCAACTCGAAGGATTGGCTTAAGATCCTTCAGCCGACTCTCATCTTCAAGCTTTGTTCTGCCCTGTACACAGGTTCCAAACTCAATTCCCTGTACTGTCTCAACAATAACATCTGTACCATTTTCAATATGAAAATCACCTGGGTCAAAATAATATATTCTGCCGTTAGGTCTGAACCTAACGCCTACAACTTCCTTCATTCTAAAATAGAATCTCCTTCTGTTTTAATGTTTTATCACAAATATTTTTTTATTTTTTTGATTTTTTCGAATGATTTTTTATGACTCTTTCAGCGTCAGGATAAGAAGCTTCATAATATCCTCCATTGACGCATTTGCATTTATCCTTTCCTTAGCAGCTTCAATAGCCCTCTTCTTATCCTCAAGTTCATTAAAGGAAAGGTACTTGGACTGCTCAGAGATAACGCTGTACTGTTCCTTGAAGAGAATTCTGTCCGGATTGCCTGTAACCTTAAGAACCAGAATATCTCTGTACCACATCATCATCAGATCAAGATAATCATTTATGTTCATCTTATAATCAGAGCACTTCTGTATAGCAGTTGAAACCTCTTCAATCGTCATATCAAAGATGTTCGACTCAAGATCAATAACAGAACGAACTAACCCTTCATATTCCTCATTTGTTGCAAGAAGCACCGCCTTGCCAAGATTTCCCTGTCCATACTCAATTGCAAATGTTACCTTCGACTCAGGAAGTCCAAGATTCTTCACAAGATAATCATGGATATCCTTCTCCTTTACAGGCTTAGTGGTGAGAGCCACACACCTGGAAATGATAGTCGGAAGCATCTTCTCCATGGACTTTGTAATGATTATAACAATACCATATTCCGGTGGTTCCTCGATGGTTTTAAGAAGTGCGCTCGCAGCCTCCTCACTCATCATCTCACCGTCACGAATGATATAAATCTTATATCTGCTGCTATATGGCTTGATCTCCATATCCTCAACAACCTGCGAACGAATCGCATCTGCTGATAGAACAGTTTCCTTATCCTTAGACACTACAATTATGTCAGGATGATTACCACTCTCAGCCTGCTTACAGGACTTACATTCCCCACATGCCTCAGAGCCACCAGCCTCACACTGCAGAGCCTTTGCAAAAGCAGAAGCAAGTGTATATCTTCCACTTCCCTCTTCACCTGCGATAATATATGCATGATTAACACGGTTCAGCTCGATGCTGCTCATGAATCTGCTGATTATATCCTCATGTCCAATTATGTTCTTGAAATCCATAACGCCTCACCGCCTTTCTTATCCAGAAAGTATTTAAGAAAGTATTATTCAGAAAGCCTTTCTTATCTGTCAAGAAGTGCCTTTACACTACTCCTAATCATACCACATATCTCGTCAATAGGCAAAGTCGCATCTACTGTTTTTATCCTATCTGGAAATGAACCAGCAAGGGTCCTATACCCCTCAGCCACCTTCTTATGAAACTCCAGACTTTCCCTCTCCATGCGGTCTAATTCCTTCTGATCTTTCTTGCGAGCAATACCAACCTCCGCAGGAAGATCCAGCATAAATGTCACATCTGGCATGTAATCACCAATAGCCACCTTATTAACATTTAATACAGTCTCCACGCCAAGGCCTCTGGCCATGCCCTGATAAACCAGGGAAGAATCTATAAATCTATCACTGATAACAGCCTTTCCAGAATCTATTGCCGGTCCTACAACCTGTGCAATCAGCTGAGCCCTGGCACTGGCATAGAGCATCATTTCCGTAACAGGAGACATTTCCTCATAATCCTTGTTGAGAATAATTTCACGGATTGCCTCACTAATTCTGTTTCCACCTGGTTCGCGGGTAATCAGCACATCATACCCCTCCCCTTCGAGATATTCCTTTAGTAATGCAATCTGTGTTGACTTCCCTGAACCGTCCGGTCCCTCCATACTTATAAATATGCCTCTGCTCATTTTTTTCTCCATATTCCTCTCTGCAAATACAAACTGCCTAAAATAAACCATTTGAAGCGTTCAGCCCTAGGCATCATAACATAATAAAAAAAAATTTTCATTTAATATTTCCAATTTCTTTTTCCATTTCCTCAATTATGTTGCGCTTTTGTTGCCCTCTAAATCGTATGATAAAGGAGCATTAAGGAATATACACACAAAAAAACATAAAAAAGTAAATTGGATTAAAAGGTTTTATTATAGAAAGGGATAAGCTTATGAAGGAATCAAATTTAGATGAAAGAAATTTAAACGAAAATAATATTAATACAAATATAGATGATGACGATGATTTTAACAAAAGTTATCTAGAGGACCCAAAAATCATGGCTTTTCTAAATGAAGAAGGCCAAGCAAAAGATAATAAAGATGACATAAACAAAACAGAAAATAATATAAATATCAACAACATCAGTGAAGATACAACAAAGTCAAAGAAAACTGGGGTTTATAAACCAGTATTTGACGATGTAGATCCAAACATCATTGATTCTGGCACTCCTAATCCAGAGTATTTCAAAAAACTCATCAATGATTACTGCGCTAATACTTCCCTGGATTCAAAAGTTCAGCAGAAGGTAAATAACGCTAAAAATAAAGATGAAAAGCGCAACATAAAAAATGCTGCCGACGAGAAATTTAACGGCGCATCTTCTATTGATACTAAATTTAAACAGTATTTTAAGATTCAGCTGTATTATTATCAGGCAGTAAAAGCAGGGCAGAAATTTACAAACGAGCAGCTAGAGCAATATGATAATGTCAATGAACATTTCGCTAAAATCATTCGTAAGGTAAGTACAAAAGCATGCACAAAGGTTTTAACACAGGTACAGACCATGAAGATTGACCACTGTGCTAAATTTGAAAATGAGAAAAAATGGGCAGAAGCCATAGTCCCAAAGGACGATCCAAACCATAAAACAAAGGCAGATATTATCGCTACCCTTACCAGCGATACAACATTATATGTAAATACTCTTGCAATTGTGCAAAAGGATTTAATGGATAATATTGCCAGCGATGCTATAGTTGGAAACAGATTATATTTGGAACTTGGAGTCAATCTTGATATGACCATGGGCCAGCTTGCAAATAAGCTGGGCCTTAAAGGAGCTAAAAAGCAGGAATTTTTCCAATCTAAAAAGACAAGCGAAAATGAGACAGTAAAATCCTGCTACACTAAGTTCGTAAAAGCAGAGATAGTCAGGACAAGAATTAATAGTTCCATCATAAAGGTAGCTCCAGAGGACATGGAAGACGCTCTGTTAAATCCGGAAAAATACGGAAAAGAGGAATATGATAATTATAATCCTTCAGATAATGAAATTTTTACCTATATTTGTGATACCCTCTCAAACGTCTACCCTGAAGTTATTCATGATAAAGCAAAAAGCGATTATATCAAAAATCATAAGCTTAATGAGAAACAGGCAAATGCCCTTGAGGCAGCAGAAAAGCAGATCTATAAAGGTGCAAATAATAAGGGAGTTAAGGATTGGCGTCCTGACACCGGAAAGGGAAAAGGAGATAAAATAATCACCGTTATGCTCACTGCAAACTCTCGTGGCATGATCCAGGATCACCACCTTAAGGCAGGAAGCAAGGCAAACTACCAGAATTATCTCATCCGTCATTCCGGATATAAGAATGCTCATGAAGACATTAAAAAAGCTCCAGATAATCTAGCTAAATCAATGGCTGCAATGTATCTGTATAAGGCAAAGAAGCCATTTAGCGTAGATGATATCCATAAAACAGCAGCCAGGATAAAGCTCACCAATTCATTTAAGGAATATGAAAAGGATCCTGTAAAAACCATATGTGCTCTTTCAGATGTAGCTGAAGTTCAGAGAATGAGTAATAAATTCCTTGAAAGGACATATGGAGCAGCTCCTGACAAAATAGCAAATTACACTCGTAAGATGGCCGATTTATATAATCTCATGGAGCCTAACGGAAGCGCAAGCTCAGATTATACCAATCTAAGAGAAATTGTCGGTGATATAGCTACCCTCGCAGCTGATAACAACCTCAATTTTAATACCAAAAAAGATCGAGAGACTGGCGCAAATAAGGTAGCTGAATTAAATATTAAGCTTATTGAAGCTGCTGAAAAATATATGAAGGGCAAAAAATCCATCCGTACCTTCACCGAAGGTAAGTTGAGATTTGAATATACATTATCCGCTCTTGGTGAGCTTTGTAAATTCTCACCAGAAGCCAAGGCTCATATAGAACCAACGATACAGAGAATCAACAAGGTTCGAGACGTTAAGCCTGGAGACAAAGACTATGTGGATATCGGTAAGTATAGTACCACTAACGCTTCCGACGCAAAACAGATCGTTAAGAATGAAAAAATATCTAAGAAAGCGATGAAAGAAAATAAGAAATATCTACAGTAACAGATTTATTAATAGTAGTTATATTTAAATTGCTTATCCATTAAACCTTTTACCAATATAAGAGGGCGCATATTCACTTAGTGATATGCGCCCTCGACCTTTTATAAAGATTCTTCGCTTCGCTCTAGTCCGGTGTATCCAGTTCACCGTTCATGAATTTGATTACCCTATCAAAGGTTTCTCCATCATCTATCGGATATGGCTGCCAGTTATTAGTTCCACCAGTATATACATAGCAAGGAATAATCTTCTCTTCCTTATCTGTCACCACTTTCTCGTCCCCCTTGCTGTGAATCTTCAGCTTATACTTATAGATAATAGTCCTATTTGAAGCTGGATGATCATTTCCTCCGAAGCAGAAGTTTCCAAGAGAATATACAATATCAACTCCGTTATAGTTTTCTCTCTTCTCCAATACATGAGGATGAGCCCCCAGTATCAGGTCCGCTCCCTGATCCACCAGCATATGACAGGATTGAACCTTCCAATCCTCCGGCTGGTACTGTCCTTCTGCTCCTCCATGGAAGTAAATAATCTGAAAGTCACTATTCTCCTTTGCCATTTCTAGATAAGGCAGAATCCCCTCAGCCTCTTCATAATAGTAAAATGATACGCAGACCACTCCAATCTTAAAGCCTTCTTTTTCATAGTAGATAATACTATCTCTAAAGCCCCACTGAACCCCTGCTGCATCAAGAGCAGCCTTTGTATCCTCAAAAACCTCAGGGCCATAATCATTAGTATGATTGTTATTAATAGTTACTGCTTCGATATTATTATCCGTAAAAACAGAGGCAAAGCTTGCCGGAGCCTTGAACCAGAAATTCGGCCCTTCCCCTTTGTCCCTTGGACCTATCGAACTATCCGAAAATGTATTCTCACAGTTTGCAATAGTTATGTCATCATCTTCAAAGTAGCTTCTTACGCCGTCAAAGAAATAAGTCGTTGGAACATTCTTGCTGTACCAAAGCATCGTTCCATAAGAATCATTTTCCAGGTTTGTTGCCATACAGCAGTCGCCCACAAAGGTCATATCAAGTTCAAAGCCTTTTTCAGGCGCACTATCCGTATTACTTGCCGTATCAGTTTCCTCCTCGCCAGTTGGAGCAAGACTTGCATCATCCGAAACACCTGCACCGTCAGCAGTACCATTTCCGGCCACATTCTGATCAACTTCTATATTCTTATCGTTGGAACTCTTATCATTCATATCAGCTTTTGCAGAAGCCCTAACCAGCGCAACTATTCCAACTATAACTAGAACAACCGCAGCCACGGAGCCAGCCAGAATCATCTTAGCTCTTCGAACCTGTCTTTCCCGCTCCAGCTGTTTCTGTCTTCTTCTTTTTTCTATTTCCCGCCTTTTTCTTTGACGCTCTTCTCTTTCAGACATTTCTCAGTCCCTCATCTATTTATCGATTCAGATAATCATTCCATTAATTTTTCTTTACTCAGTAGTCAGAATAATTCTAACTCAATTATTACAGTTCTGTTATACCTTCAATTCATCTATACAGCTTCTGTTACGAATACCTGATTGGCCAGGTCCTTGGCGATTATATCTTCCTTCACCGCTTCAGCAGACTCTTTCTCTTCAAAGATTCCAAATACTGTCGGACCACTCCCGCTCATCATAGCGTTTAATGCTCCGCCCTCCATCATAATTCTTTCCAGTTCACCTATCTCCTTATGATTTTCAGCTGTGACATATTCAAGCACATTTAGGAATTTATCGGTTACTCCCTGCAGATTTCCAGCATAGATAGCGTCCACCTGTCCATCTACATCCGGATGACGGACAGCTTCTTCCAATCTATCATATCCTCCATAAGCTTCTCCTGTTGAAACAGAAATCGGAGGTTTTGCAACCAGGTAGTAACACTTCGGCATATCAGGAAGCTTTGTAAGCACCTCACCAATGCCCTCAGACAGAGCCGTTCCACCCATGATGCAATACGGAATATCCGCTCCCAGAGTCACCCCCATCTCCATAAGTTCCTTGTCCAGAAGATTCAGCTCATAGAGCTCATTTATCCCTCTAAATGCTGCAGCAGCATCACTGCTTCCGCCTGCCATTCCAGCTGCAATAGGGATGTTCTTAGTAAGTGTAATCTTAACGCCTGCACTCTTATCCCTGGTCCAGATGTACTTATCAAATAGCAACTTTGCTACCTTGTAGATAAGATTATTTTCATCAAGAGGAACCGTGCCAAGCTTATCTGCAACCATGGCGCTTCCTTCATTTGCCACATTGGTCTCACTCAGCAGAACTACTATCTCTGGCGTATTCAGCTTCTCAAAAGAAAGAACATCAAATATATCAAGAGACTGCATCACCATTCTTACAAGATGATAGCCATCCTCTCTTCTTCCAACAATATCTAGGCTTAGATTAACTTTTGCATATGCTTTCTTCTCTAACATATATTTCCTCGTTTTTTCTTCTCTACTATTACTATTTATTAAGATTCTTCGCTTCGCTCAGAATGACATCTAGTATATTTTCTTTTTTCGCTCAGAATGACACCTAATACATTTTTCTTATTTCATCCAGATAAGTCCTCATATCATCAACCACTTCTGCCGGTTCAACTATCTGCACATCACTTCCTAGGGAAAGGACCCAGCCGAAGAACTGCGGACTGATGGCAACGTCAACATTAATCGCAAATGATTCATCGTCCAAAGGGCGCATCCTTTCTTTCCTTCCGAACTGATCAACAATAACATTTGCCATCTTGTTACTGCATTTTAACTTAACCCTGCGAATATCGCCATTATACATTTTAAACCGTTTCTCTGTATATACATCTTTATTTTGTTCTTTGAAAACCTTCGCTCCTTCACGTTTTTCTTCTTCTAGTACAGAAATATCTTTCATCTTATCAACTCTGTAATGACGAAGCTCTTTATTCTCACTGTCATAAGCTATCAAATAATAATTCTGGTTATCCCAGGTCAGCGCCCATGGACTCACAGTATAGTAATCACCATCATGTCCATACTCCGGTTCTCCCTTCACATTCCATCTAAAATAATGAAACTGAATCTTATTATTATTATTTATAGCGGTATGAATAGCATCGATTCCATAATAGATACTTTCATTCATGCTTTTGATTCTATCTGCAACAAAGACCTCTCTCTGCAAAACCTTCGCCTGATTCTCACTAAGCTGACCTTCCAGTTTTCGAATCAGTTCATTCGACTTCCTCTGTGTTATAAACCTTGAAGCCTGTATTGCATCCACCAAAAGCTTAAGTTCTGCAACCTCAAATTCTCGTCCCACCAGATGATAGTAAGTTTTAGAACCAACCCTGTCAGCATGCACCTCATATCCAAAGAGTTCCAGATACCTTAAGTCCTCGTATAATGTCTTCCTCTCAGCATCAACCCCATAGCTTTCAAGTTCCTTTATCAACTCTGGCATGGTAATCCCATTTTCCTCATCCGTTTTTTCCTTCAATATTTTCGCAAGATACAAAAGCTTAAGTTTTTGATTTTTACCTCTAGCCATAACCTTCTCCTCTTGATAACAACTATATAACATCTATATAACAACAAAACAGGACCTCTATGATTGCTCATAGAAATCCTGCTTCGTTTCATTTATACACTACCTGGCAAACATGACATTCTTCCTCTATGATAAGAATATAACTCATTTAAAACCCTCACTTGTACGCTACGATATTTGGCAATTACCGTATGATAAACAATTTATAAGAAAATCGTTATCTATTATACCACATAGAATTTTGAATGTCATATACCAGAGGGGGGAGGGGGCTAAATCAATGCGCCTATAACTCGCCTCTTCTATAAAGCGCCATCAGAACGATGTCAGCAATTCCGATAAGAAAATAAAATGCTCCAGAAAATAGACTTGCTGCCATCACATGTGAAACACCAACAACCACCATGATTACTGCAAATGCGAAAAGTAAAATGTAGATGATTGCATCAAAGATTTTTTTGGAGATTTCTGAATTGAATCTCTCTGTGTTAATTAATACTTCTTCCATATCCTTTTACCTCTTAATCCTTTTAACCTGTTTGCTATTAAAAAACCGTTCTTTTCTTTCGATGAACAAATATTAACACCCAAACATTAAGAAAATCTTAATTTGATGTGAATTGTTTATTATTTGTCGTGAACTGAACATTAAAATTTGATTAAAATCACTGTGATATCCTTACAGTGCCTAATATATCACGAGCTGTTGCATAAAAATTTACACAAAAAAGAGAATAGATTTACAATATAAAATTGAGTATAATATGGAATGTATACAAGGTAATATTAAAAGTAATAATAAGGGGATTAGAAAATGGGAAGGAAGTCAATTAAAAAGAACAAAAACATTTATTTCACCAGCCGAGAGGACGCCGGATTAACTAGAGCACAGGCCAGCGAAGCCATGGGCTATATATCCGAAAGCAGAATAGATAAAATTGAAAATGGAAGAACAGCCGTTCAGCCAGATGATGTAGTGGCAATGGCAAAGGCATATAAAAAGCCCGCTCTTTGTAATTATTACTGCACTCATGAATGCCGTATTGGGCAGGACAATGTAACTGAGCTGAAGCCCGCCAGCTTTGCAGAGCTTTCACTCGGAATCTTCAACTCTCTCAATGCACTTAATGCACAGAAGGAAAGACTTATGGAGATTGCAGAGGACGGCACCGTAAGAGATGATGAGATGAAAGACTTCCTCGAAATCCAAGAGAACCTTAATAAAATATCTGCAACCATCGAATCGCTCAAACTGTGGGTGAATCAGGCAGTTGCAGACGGAAAGATACATACAGAAAATCCGGACTAACATGATCAGTTACATTTATTAATCAACAAATACAAAAAGCATATACACCGTCATCCATAAAAAGTGTATATGCTTTTATTTTTTCTCAGCGATTTTTATCAATTTTGATTAATTTTGATTAATTTTGATTAATT
>CACZRU010000094.1 GCA_902783605.1 uncultured Lachnospiraceae bacterium | reverse complement strand
TGTATTTGAAGCATCATCTCCAGAAATTGTATAAGGAACAGTAACATTATTCCCTTCTTTAACAACATCTGGATAACTTGATTTAATTTTCAATTTATCATCCAGGAGTGTAAGCTTATATACATCTCCCAGTTTACCAAGTCCAGCACCTTCTGAACCAGACTGAACTAAGGATGTCAGAAGAACAGAGTCATGTTTAATATTTAATGCCGGGCTGACTCCGTAAGAATCGGTGGATGGCTTACGAATAATATCTCCATCACTCAAAACACTTCCATTTATGTTATCCAAATAAGCACCTGAAGAACGAGTCCACCAGCTGGTTAACACATTAGCACGTGCTTTTTTTCTAAAATTAATATCACTGCCATCACGAATTTCTTTTGTGTAGCCATAGCTATTATTAGATAAATCTTCTACATCAAGCAGAAAAACCTTATCATTACTTAGTGCAACATAATTAACAAATGCATCTTTTGTCCAAGTTGTAACATTTACACTGCCACCTGAATCAGTAAGCAAATGACTTCCAACAGAACTTTCAATAATTGCCTTCTTCTCTGAATCCGAAAATGATTTAGCATAAAATGAATCTTCACCATCATTCAGCCCCTTCTTAATATCGCTGGAAGACCACACATTAGGATTATTACCATTATTCTTTTCTCCATCCTCATCAAACATGGCTGTATATAAAACTGAATCACAATCAAGAAGCATTGTTTTTGTACCGCTAGTACCACTAAACCTGGTTGTCTCTGGATCAAGAACTCTGTACTTTACTGGATTACCAGCATAATTGCCATACCAAACATAACTACCCGACCAATCACTTTCGTTAGATACAGGAACAGCAGGTGCTGCTATCACACCAGTACCAACAACTGTATTATCCTGACTTTTCTCCCAAGCACCATCCGCTTTAACATTAGCAGCTGTTTCCGGTAATGAAACCGCCCCAAAAATCAAAGAAGATGTCAATGTAAACGACAGAAACCTCTTTAACCATACCATTTTACCCATAAACCTTACCACCTCTCCAAGAAAACAAAAAACAAAACAACAAAAAACACTATACTTATTTTATCATTAAAATAAATATGGTGCCAACCATAAAAAATATCTTGCGTTCTAAAAAAGAAAAAGGATATCCAATCGGATATCCTTTTTCTTACTTAGAGCGCGAGACGGGACTCGAACCCGCGACCCCCTCCTTGGCAAGGAGGTGCTCCACCACTGAGCCACTCGCGCAAATCAACTATTTATTTTCCGTTGTTACTTCTCTTTGTCACAACAGAAGGTATAATATCATAAATCAAAATCCAAGTCAAACACTTTTTTTAAAAAATCTCATTTTTTTTGAATATCATTTAAATCATTATCTCTTATTAAAATCCACGATAATATATCCCCCAGTATAAGGCTCTCTAGAATCAAAAACTCTAAAAGTACGGATAGAAAAATCCTTACAAATATACTTTAAATATCACCCTGGAAATCACCAAGAAAATCAACAGCCTTATCACTATTTAATGCATTCATAGCATCAAACCTTCCAAGCTTGTACATTCTTTTAATCTTGTTGACATCAGATTCAGCACGACCAACCTTAATGCTTCTACTAGGTCTTATAACAAATATCCGCCCCTCTTTTTCCAGCCTATCAACAAGACGAAGCTCATCGTTATACATGATATGTCTGTCACGACAAGCTTCAACATATGCAGGATAGTCTTTATATTTTGCTTGTAAAATAGGCATAGTACTATCTGGTTTCTTCACATAGCCTTCAGGTCTGGTAAGAATAACAATATTCTTCTTAAAACCATGTTCAACCATAAAACCAAGAGGAATACTGTCTGCTGTTCCTCCATCCAGATAATACTTGCCATTATACTCAACATTTTCAGAGATAAGAGGAAGTGAAGCAGAGGCCCTGACAGCATCCATCTGTGTTTTCAGATCATGAAGCCTTATATACTCCGCCTTACCTGTTTCAAGACTTGTAACAACCGAATATGTCTTTATATGCTCTGCTCTTTCTCTAAATGTATCATAATCAAATTTACTCAGTTTATTAGGAATCTCTTCATAGCAGAACTCAGTCTCACAGACATTCCCTGTCTTAAAGAATGAGGACCAGCTCATAAATCTTTTGTTCCCTCTATATTTCAGAGTATATCTGATATTTCTTCCACACTGATCAGAAACATATGATATACCATGGATGATACCTGCAGATACACCTACCAGTCCATCCGAAACAATTCCACGAAGAAGCAGCTCATCCAAAACACCTGATACATAGATACCACGCATTCCACCGCCTTCACATACTATTCCAAGTTCCTTATCCACTTTCTAAAACTCCTTAAAACAAAATATTTCTTCTATTTCTAAGCAGTGAAGCACCTGAAATAATATTTATAACACCAAGTGTTATACCAAAAACTATTATAAGAACTCCTACTGCTATATTTGCACCGCCTGCATTTTTTAATACCTGATATACTTTTTCCATGATTTATTCCTCTCTAAAAATATATAAGATTAGTTTATCTAACTCCATATTCTGCATAGTATGCATCGATACGACCCTTAAGTTCATCATCGATCATGCCCTTCTCTACAAGATACTCTACAACTTCGTCCATAGCTACGATTGCAGCTGTATCAAATCCATACAGCTCTTTAATCTCATCAAGAGCTCCCTTGTCACCCTTTCCTCTTTCACATCTGTTAAGAGAAACCATAAGACCTACGATTGTCACATCGCCCTGTGCCTTAACGATTGGGATTGTCTCTTCCATAGACTTTCCAGAAGTTGTAACATCCTCAACAACCACAATTCTGTCTCCATCTTTGATTGGGCTTCCAAGAAGTATTCCTGCATCACCATGATCCTTAGCTTCCTTACGGTTTGAGCAGTATCTGACTTCCTTTCCATACAGCTTGCTATATGCCACAGCAGTAACAACACTAATAGGAATACCCTTATAAGCAGGACCAAATACAACATCAAAATCATCACCATAGGTATTATGAATAGCCTCAGCATAGTACTCTCCAAGCTTCATAAGCTGAGTACCTGTAACATAAAGACCTGCATTCATAAAGAAAGGTGATTTTCTGCCACTCTTAAGAGTAAAATCACCAAATTTAAGAACATTTGAGTCCAGCATGAAATCTACAAATTCCTTCTTATATCCTTCCAAGTCCGTATCCTCCTTGTAAAAAACAAATAAAATGATGTGGCATGAAATACACACCACATCATTTTATCATAATATCATATCTATTACTACAAATTATTTATACAGCTCTGCACACTGTTATTATATCTGCAATTAGAACATAGTTATTATCTTATCAAAAATCTTGTCAGCCACTTCATCTTTAGACATCAGCGGAAGCTCTATCATATCATCCTTTGTGATCATGGTAACTATATTTGTATCAACCTTATAGCCAGCACCCTCTGTAGTAAGGCTGTTAGCACAGATCATATCGGCATTCTTGCTTTCCAGCTTCTTTCTGGAATTTTCAATAAGCTTTTCTGTTTCCATGGAGAATCCAACTATTATCTGTTTCTTATCTTCAACCTTGAAGCTGTCAGCTGTAAAATCAACCGTTCCGCTGGAATCCTTCATAGAACCAAGAGTCTTGAGAATATCCTTGGTTCTCTTCAGTGGAATTACCATTCCTTCATCGTCACTGTTCTTCTTTATCTTATTATCAGCCACTGTCTCAGGAGTAAAGTCAGCTACAGCAGCAGACATAATAATAATATCACTGTCAACAGCTTCTTTAACCATAGCATCATACATATCTTCAGCTGAGGTTACATCGATTCTCTTGACACCAGCTGGTGTATCCAGATTTGTTGGACCAGAAACAAGAACAACACTCGCTCCTCTAAGGGCTGCCACCTTAGCAACTGAGTATCCCATCTTTCCAGACGAATGATTAGTAATAAAACGAACCGGATCAATAGCCTCCTGAGTAGGACCTGCATCTACTAAGACCTTCTTACCCTTAAGGTCCTTCTCCTTGGCACATGCAAGAAGCACCTGTTCAACCAACTTCTCAGGCTGAGGCAGTTTACCCTTTCCGTCATAGCCACAAGCAAGGTGTCCATCATCAGGTTCAATGATCTGATAACCAAACCTCTTAAGTTTCTTGATGTTATCCTGAACAATAACATTTTCCAGCATATATACATTCATGGAAGGAGCTATAAGAATTGGACATCTTGCAGGAAGAACCGTTGTTGTGACCATATCGTCTGCAATTCCATTTGCAATCTTACCTATCACATCTGCAGTTGCAGGTGCTATGAGCACACAGTCAGCGCTGGTTCCAAGAGATACATGTGGAACATTCACATAGTCATCCGGCTCCTCGTCAAAAACATCTACATATACCTTATTCTTCGTAAGAACCTGAAATGTTTCAGCAGTAATGAACTTCGTAGCATTTTCCGTCATGACCACATGGACATCAGCATGTTGCTTAACCAGCATACTTGCCACATCCGCCATCTTGTATGCTGCAATTCCGCCTGTTACTCCAAGTAAAATATTCTTTCCTTCAAGCATAATCATTCCCCTATCAAAAAAGATTCTTCGCTGTCGCTCAGAATGACATTAATTAAATGAAATTCAATTCTATACATATTTTTAGATCATAAATATTTGGATCATAATATTATAGATCAAAAAGTTCACCGTGTTTCTCGTATCTTGTAACTCTCGTAATCTCGTTCTTCTTGTTTACAAATACAACCTTTGGTGGATTGTCTGCAAACTCTTCTGGTGTCATCTGAGCATAGCTCATAATAATCACTTTGTCTCCCTCATTAACCAGTCTTGCTGCGGCACCATTGAGGCAGATAACACCTGAACCTCTCTCTCCTGCAATGACATAGGTTTCGAGACGATTGCCGTTGTTGACATCAGCCACCTGTACCTTCTCGTATTCAAGAATACCACATGCCTCCATAAGAGCTTCATCTATTGTGATACTTCCAACATAGTCCAGCTCTGCCTGTGTAACAACAGCTCTGTGGATTTTTGATTTTAAATATGTTCCTAGCATTTTATATATTTCCTTTTCTGTTACTATTTTTTAATAAACCTTTTAGAAAGCAGGCTTTCATGATGGTCTATTTTATTCCAGATTTTTCTGAATAAAATATATAATCCTTTTAGAAAGCAAGCTTTCACAAGTCTTATATATTTAATTCAAATCTGTAGTAATTACACTGTCATCATAAAGTTGTCAATTAGTCTTACCTTATTATTTATCTTTACAGCTATAGCCACAAGAATATCACCCTTAATTTCATCTATATCTTCCATTGTAAGATTATTGACTACATTTACATATTCTACGTCAGCCATAGGCTCTGATTCAAGAAGCTCTATCATTTTAGTTCTAACAACTGCTGAATCTCTTTCGCCATCTTCAATCAACTGCTGGCCGAGCTTAATAGATTTACTAAGAATAAGTGCCGCGCTTCTTTCTTCAACATTCATATAAGTATTTCTAGAACTCATTGCAAGACCATCAGCTTCACGAACGATTGGACATCCTACTATCTCAAGTGGCATGTTAAGATCCTTGACCATTCTCTTAACTACAGCCAGCTGCTGTGCATCCTTCTGTCCGAAATAAGCTCTATCTGGCCCAACAATGTTAAAGAGCTTTGTAACTACTGTACATACACCACGGAAATGAACCGGTCTGGATAATCCACAGAGATGATTTGTAAGTCCATTCATATCTACAAAGCTTACAAATCCATCTTCATACATTTCTGAAGGATCTGGATTAAAGATAAGGTCTGCTCCTGTATTCTCGCAAAGAGCTGTATCTCTTTCAAGGTCTCTTGGATAAGCCTCAAGATCTTCATTTGGACCGAACTGTGTTGGGTTTACGAAAACACTTACTACGGTTCTGTCATTATCCTCGACAGATTTCTTTATAAGTGACTGATGACCTGCATGAAGAAATCCCATAGTTGGAACAAGTCCAACTGTTTCTCCGTTCTTTCTCCACTTGGCTACAGTCTCCTTAACTTCTGCTATTGTATGTACTACTTTAATTGACATGTGTTTTTCCTCCAAGTTTTTTATATTTCATTAATAATAATTTATTTAATTGCTGTCTTCAGTACTTCAGGATCAATTGCATATGTATGCTCCTCAGCTGGATATGTACCAGCCTTAACCTCTGCATCATAAGCCTTGAAGCCTTCCATCATTATCTCGCCCACATTTGCAAAGTTCTTTACAAACTTTGGTCTGTAGTCGCTGAACATTGCAAGCATATCTGCATAAACAAGAATCTGACCGTCAGTACCGGCACCACCACCAATACCAATTGTTGGGATTGAAAGCTGATCTGAAACATAGGTTGCAAGATCTGCAGGAACACACTCAAGAACAACTGAAAATGCACCAGCTTCCTCAAGAAGCTTTGCATCCCTGATAAGCTTCTTTGCAGACTCAATATCTCTTCCCTGTGCCTTGTAACCACCAAGGGCATTTATTGACTGAGGTGTCAGTCCAAGATGTCCCATAACAGGAATGCTGGCTTTTACAATAGCTTCAACCTGTGGAAGAATCTCCTCGCCACCTTCAAGCTTAACTGCACCAGCTCTTCCTTCCTTCATAAGACGACCTGCATTTACTACTGCATCATAAACGCTTGCCTGATATGACATAAATGGCATATCTATTACAACAAGTGAATTCTCAGCTCCTCTGGCTACAGCTGCACCATGGTGAATCATATCCTCCATTGTTACAGAAACTGTATCCGGATACCCCAGCATTACATTTCCAAGTGAATCCCCAACAAGAATTCCATTTATACCTGCTTTATCAACAAGTTTAGCTGTTGAATAATCATAGGCGGTAAGCATTGAAATCTTTTCGCCCTTCTTCTTCATTTCTTTAAATGTTACGCTTGTATTTTTCATGGTAGTTTCCTCCTGTATTATAAAGATTCTTCGCTATTATTATTCAAATAAAATTCCCTAGTACACTCCTGCATTCTCAAGCATTATTGCCATTGCATTGTAATCCGTATCTGGATTTTTTGCCTTGGCAACCTTTAAGACCTTCTTGGATGCTTCAACATAAAGTCTTCTCATATCAGGACCAATACTTGAAAGATGTGCCTCAACGGTTTTCACATCATTTCTGTCAATTGGCCCAGTGAGCTGAGCTACAACTCCTCTTTCTGCTATACCATCAGCATTTGCTTTGAACAGCTCAACCAGCATTTCTTCTGCCTGGCCCTCCTCAAAACCGCATTCAGTCAAGAGATCAACGGCACCTGCATAGAGACCACAGACCAGATTACTTGCCATGACGCAGGATGCATGATACTTAGTCTTGTTACTTCCATCCATAATGCCAACCCGCATTCCGGCCGACCTAAAAATAGAGACAAGCTCATCTAAGTACTTATCATTTCCTTCAATTGTTAAATAAGCATTGGAAAATTCTTTATAAGACGCATATCTATCAGAGACAGCGTATATAGGGTGGATTGAATATCCATAGACCTGAACATCTGTATCTTCAAATACAGAAGATGAAATAGAACCACTAGTGTGGCATACTATCTTCCCAGCCAGCTCCGGGTAAACCTTGATCTCGTCAAAGACCGTTTTGATTGCACCGTCGCTTACGGTAAGAATCACAGCATCACTCGATTTAATTAGATCATTAGCATTTTCAAAAAGCGAAGTATCGGTAAATAGCGCTGCTTCATTGGCATGTCCGATGTCTCTGCTGTAATAACCAGTAACATCTACACCGTGAAGCTTCAGGTACTTTCCCATGGTGAAGCCCACGCGACCAGCCCCTATAAATCCAATCCTCATACAATCACCTCCCATCTGTAAATTCAGTAGCTTCTGTTTCATCAGATAAACAATTTCATCAGATGAACTATGTAAGCACCAACAACAAGTAAGGTGACGCTGCTTTGATCTTCTTATTTGTGATACAAATTCAGGTATAGTTTCTTTCGAATACCATCCTATTTGAATTTCTTATATGAATTTCTTATATGAATTTCTTATATGAATTTCTTATATGAATTTCTTATTAAAAATGAGCTCCCTTCTAGAATCAGATTCTCATTTCCGAGATGAGTATACTCATTTCTCATAAAAATGTAAAGTGAATTTTGTGTGTTCATGGCATCATGATAATTACATTTCGTGAACGCGCCGTAATTTATAATTCACTCTTCAAATCAATATATGTATTTAGAAGGTCGTTTATCTGCACCATGTCACCATTCTCAATAGTGTCGGCAAGGGCTGCGATAAACTCCTTATCTTCATTTACATATTCAAAGTTTCTAATCTCTTCAAAGATTGTCTTTATTGACTCAGCATCCTCATCGTAGGTTGCATTTCGCATAGCCTTCAGCTTATCAATATTGATAGTCTTTGGACCGCTTTCTTCTTCGTCTGTTTTTGATTTCTTACCGTGCTTCTCAGAATACTCACTGTCTGTAAGACCCTTCTGATCATCAACAAAGACCATATACTCTTCAATAAGCTCATTTACTACGGCGATACAGTCGTAAATAAGTGGTATATTATCCTCAACATAATGTCTGTTACCCAAGTTAAATGCGTTCTCAATCTTTATGGCAATTTCAGCACCTTCAGTGGCACCAATATTCTGGAAACCAGTTCTGATATTATGAACCTTATTACGAACTCCCCTGTAGTCGCTGTCCAGCTTAGAACTAAGCTCTTCAATCGAATCTCTGTTCTGATTGTAGAATGTAAAGAGTATCTTGTTATATACCTCAACATTACCACCGATTCGGCCGATAACCCCTGCCACATCAAGGTATTCTTCAAGCTTAGAAAGTCCTTCGCTGTACCTTGATTCACTGATATACTGAGTAACATCACTGGTCCTGTGCTTTATCTTTTCCTTGTCAGCAAATCTGTTTACAAGACTTGCAAGAATAGTAATATCAAATGGTTTTAATATTACATCTGAGAATCCCTCATCTATAATCTCCTGCCTGTTCTTACCAATAACATCCTCTGTCATCGCTATGATCGGAAGTGTCTGGTAGCTCTCATCAGAAAGGTCTCTAATCTCATTTAATGCATCGATACCATTCATAACAGGCATAGCGATATCCATAAATACCATGTCATAATTATTGGACATAACCATATCAATGGCTGAAAGTCCGGATGTGGCAGTGTCGCATTTGATTTCCATCTCGTTAATGACATCAAGACTGACATTTCTGCTCAGCTCATCATCATCAACAAGAAGAATCTGCAGATCAGGCGCCCACATCTTTTCTGCCTCTTCACGAGACACACGGTCAACTATGTTATCATTCATTGGGAGCAGATTTCCAGATACTGAAGGGCGTGACTGATCAAGGGAGAAGGTAAATGTTGCTCCTGCACCATAGGTACTTTCAACCTCAAGCTCTCCACCAAGTATATCCACAAATCCCTTTGCAATAGAAAGACTTACGCCCTTACCATTTGTAGAACTTGTCTTCTTTGCCTCATCCACATAATATATCTCAAAAAGATGCTCCAGTCTTTCATCAGAGATACCAATACCTGTATCAGAAACACTGAACACTATCCTTGACTTCTCATCATCATCATGCTGTTTTCCAAAATCATAATAATCCACAGAAAGGGTTATGGAGCCTTCCTTTGTATACTTTATTGAATTATCCAGAAGGATTTCCAAAACCTTCTTAACCTTATCAAAGTCACCCACCAGAATATCCGGAATATTGTCGCCCAAATCCACAAGGAACTTGATTGGGGTACCTGTAAGCTTGTTGAGCATACCGTCAGAGATATCACAGATAAGTGTAGTAACAGAATAAGGCTCATTTACCACCTCTTCTGCCCCTGATTCGATACGGGCAAGAAGGATAGTCTCATCTACGATGTCGATAACATCGTTACCCTTACTAATAATCTCAAACAGCTGATTCTGGGACTGTTCATCCACAGTACCATCCTTCAGCATATTGCTGGCCGAACTGATCATAGCGTTGATAGGAAGCTTGATCTCGTTACTCATGTTAGCAAGGTAGTCAGTCTTAGCTGTATTATCCTTAATGACATCCTCGTGCTTCTTAGCAAGCTCCTTCAGCTCATCGCTCTTACCAGTGAACTTCTTCCATAGACGGAAGGTAATAAAGAGAATCAGGAGAATATTAAGAAGAACAAGGGCTAAGATAGAAATCCTAACAGACTTCTTCTCAAGAAAACCCTCTTCCTTGATAATCTTAAACATAATCTCTTCGTCACTATAAACACCATCGCTGTTAACCGCACTAGCTTCAAATGTATATTCTCCACCATCAAGGTTTGTATATACCGCCTGGAAAATATCCTCAGTTGTCAGTATGTCAGGCTCATTATCAAAACCAACAAGCTGATACTGAACCTGAATATTATCACGATTTGAATAACTGAGAACGGCAAATGAAATCTCAATCCTCTGGGTATCCGAAGGGATAACCAGCTCTCCACCCATCTGGTCATAGTAGTATTTTGTACCGTCAACATCCACCTCAGAAACCGTAAGCTTAGGAGGCACATCATTCATAACTATGTTGTATGTATTAAAGGTTTCAACTCCATTTACAGTACATACATAGATAATCCCATTATTCATGGTATTCTGAGAATTTGAAGAAATGCTGTTCTCTAGTCCATCACCACTTGAATAGTATCTCTCTGTAAGAGGCACTGTGGAAAGAAGCTCATCCTCAGTCGCAATAATAAGTCCCTTAGAACCTATAACATAGGTATTGCCGTCAGCAACGATCACACTGTAGATATTATTTGAAAAGTCAATATTACTGATAGCCCTGAAGGTTCCATCATAATATGAAAGACCATTATTGGTTCCAATCCAGATACCATTTTCGCCCTTAGTCACACAGGAAACCACATTTGAAGTCAGTCCGTCTTCATCAGTAAAGTTCTTAATCTCATCACCACTGATAATATAAAGACCACCACCGTCAGAGCCTGCATAGATATCTCCATCTTCATTCTGATACAGTGAAATGATATTCGAGTACTCCAGACCGTTATCATAATTATAATTTTTAGTTATCTTTCCTGTTCTTCCAATAATACTGATTCCGTCCTCAGTACCAACAGCAATACTGCCATCATTTAGTTCATAAAGTGAATTGATGAGATTACTAAGAAGACCTGTTGCCTTATTGTAGGAATCAATTCCGCCATTTACGGAATATTTTACTACACCATATCGTCTATAAGTACCGAACCAGATGTTTCCATACTGATCCTGAATAATATCACGAATCGAAACACCACTTAGGTACTCAGTAAGCTCATTAAAAACTGATTCGTGGGAAGAATCCAAAATATATAGTCCCTCATCAGTTCCAATATAGGTAATACCGTCTATAACCTTGACACAGTTGGTAACATTAGATGCCACATTGTACTTTCTGTTCAGATTTGCAAACTTACTCTTAGACAGGTATACAATACCTGATTTGTTTGAGGCAAACCAGAAGTTACCTTCATAGTCAATAACCATGTCAGAAATATATGTATCCGTAGAGATATTAGTTATCTCTGAGAAATGACCATTAGGACTGAAGTAACCTACACCATTATCGGCACAGATATAAACTCGACTGTTTTTACAATAGATTGTATTGATACCATCACAGGAAGCACTCAGAATCTCTACATCATCAAGACTATTGAATGAAAGAACATCATTTCCAACAGTTCCTATATAAATATTTCCATTTGGATCACTGGCAATTGTAGAAATTTCTTCAGTAGTATACTCCACAGAATCCTTTTCTACGATAGAACCATCCTGATTAATACAGAAAATAGTATTTCCGCCATAGATTCCCCAAATTTCTGTTTCAGTAGATGTTAACGCTCTGATGTTGTGTTTCTGCAGGGTTTCATTTCGAATCAGCTTCTCTCCAGTTTCATCAACGGTATAGACACCGTAAGCTGTTGCAACATAGATAACACCATCCGCCGACTGACAAACACCATTTACACACTTAACACCACTATAGTAGGCATCAGAGAAATGATATATATCACTTCCAGATATTCTGAAAAGACCATAATTGTTTGTTGAAACCCAGAGACTGCCGTTAGAATCCTGGAAAAGGTCATTGATGTAGTATACATCCGACTTATCTGTGTTCCAGAGATTGAAAAGTCGAAATTCAGAACCATTATATCTATAGAGCCCACCGTCAGTACCTATCCAGATATAACCTGACTTAGTCTGATAGATACAGTTGACTTCAGAGTTCCCAAGACCATTATCTTGATTGAAAAGTGTTTCCTTGTAATCAGTGGAAATCCCCTGTGCATGTGAAGAAAAAGAATTAAATGAAATAACGCCAAAAAGGTATGCCCACAGGCATACCGTTAATATGGCGAATATTAAATTCAATATTTTTTTCTTTTTCATACTATAAGTTCAAATAAGTTCAAATTATGTAAGATTCTTCGCTTCGCTCAGAATGACACTAACTTTTAGTTTTACTCAGAATGACACCAACTTTAAGTTTCGCTCAGAACGACACTATCTTTACGCTTCTCTAAGGAAAGCTTCGTAGCCCTTTTCTGTCTCATAGATATCAGCCTTTGAAGTTACTTCCCAAGGGGCATGCATATTAAGTACTGCTACTCCACAGTCTATTACTTCCATACCATAGAGTGATAGAATGTAAGCAATAGTTCCACCTCCACCTACATCCACCTTTCCAAGCTCTGCAGTCTGGTAGAACACTTTATTCTTTTCAAGGATGCCCCTTAACTTACCAATATATTCAGCATTTGCATCATTTGATCCTGACTTTCCTCTTGCACCAGTAAACTTATTGAATACCATACCCTTTCCAAGGAAAGCAGCATTCTTAGCTTCAAATGCACTTGCATAGAGTGGATCATATCCTGCACTAACATCAGATGAAAGCATGCTGGAATTCTTCAGACATCTTCTAAGACTGAGATTACTGTTATATCCTGCAAGTTCAAGTATCTCTGCAACTGTATTCTCAAAGAATTTAGACTGCATACCTGTAGCACCTACAGAACCTATCTCTTCTTTATCAACAAGAAGTGTACAAGATGT
>CACZRU010000093.1 GCA_902783605.1 uncultured Lachnospiraceae bacterium | reverse complement strand
ATCCGGATGCATACTAAAATAATTAGATTTTATTTAAATAATAGTATATTTTAGTGTGTCATTCTGAGGAACAGAGTGACGAAGAATCTTATAAAAGAATCTAGAAAATAGGAAAATATAATGGAAACAATAAAATTACGCGAAGGCGAAGAATTTATCAAATTAGGTCAGGCAATGAAAAAGGCTGGCATGGTTGGTTCCGGTCTGGATGCAAAGGTAATCATCCAGGATGGACTTGTAAAAGTAAATGGTGAAGTTGATACCAGAAGAGGTAAGAAGCTTTACGACGGTGACATTTTTGAATATGAAGGTGTCTCTGTGAAAGTAGAGCAGTAAAAATAATGTTAATACTTATTATTTTTAAGTAAATGTAAAAAATAATGTCATTCTGAGGAACGAAGTGACGAAGAATCTTATAAAAAATATATATAAATAAATGGAAGAATAATTAATGTATGTAGATTCACTTGCTTTAAAAAATTTCAGAAACTATGAAAATCTGGATATGAAGTTCAGTGATAAGATTAATATTCTTTATGGTGATAATGCTCAGGGCAAAACAAGCATATTAGAAGCTATTTATCTTTCGGCAACAACCAGATCTCATAAAAAATCTAAGGATAAAGAGATAATAAAGTTTGGTGAAGAGAATTCATTTATAAAACTGATTGTTAATAAGAGAGATGTAAATCATAGAATAGATGTTCACCTTAAAAGCTCTGGGAATAAAGGAATCGCAATAGATGGAATTCCAATAAAAAGGTCAACAGATCTTTTTGGTTTAATAAATATAATAATTTTTTCACCTGAGGATTTATCTATAGTTAAGGATGGACCTGGTGAGAGAAGGCGATTCATGGATATGGAATTATGCCAGCTCAGCCGTTTATATTACAGTAATCTTTCAACATACAATAAGATTCTGGATCAGAGAAATAGTACTCTGAAGCAGATTGCATTTAATAAGGGAATGGAAGATACACTGGATATATGGGATGCTCAGATATCTGAAGCTGGAAAGGCTCTTATAAAAGAACGAAGAAATTTCATAGAGATGACCAATGAAATAATAAGGGAAATACATAAGAATCTCACTTCAGATGATGAAATAATAGAGCTTATCTATGAACCAAGCGTCAGTGAAGATGAGTATGAGGATGTATTAAAAAGAAAAAGAGATATAGATATAAGAAATACGACAACGATGTCGGGACCTCATAGAGATGATTTCGGTATATTTATTAACAAAACTGATGTAAGAATCTATGGTTCACAGGGACAACAGAGAACATCAGCTCTTTCCCTTAAGCTTGCAGAGATAGAGCTTGTAAAAAAAATAATAAATGATAATCCTATTCTTCTGCTGGATGATGTAATGTCTGAACTTGATTCAAAGAGAAGAGCAGCACTGCTGAATACTATAAGTGATCTTCAGACAATCATCACATGTACAGGATACGATGACTTTATAAAACAGAGAATAAATGTTGATAAGATGTACAAAATCAGCGCTGGAAGAATAGTATAAAAAATCATAAGATAAATGATTAAAATAAAAATAAAAGTATTTAGGATTATATCATTCTGAGCGTAGCGAAGAATCTTTTGTATAAATAAAAATATAAAGGACAAAAAAAATGAGTGAAGAAATGAACAAAACTCCAGAAGAAATTAAAGATGAAAAAAATACAAATGAAACTGCAAATGATATAGCAAAAGAAACAATAAAAGAAACAAGTTCACAGGAATCATTTGAAGTAGAATCTGAATATGGTGCTGATCAGATACAGATTCTTGAAGGACTTGAAGCTGTAAGAAAGAGACCTGGTATGTACATTGGTAGTACTTCCACCAGAGGTCTTCATCACCTTGTTTATGAGATTGTGGATAACTCTGTTGATGAGGCACTTGCAGGTTTCTGTAAGAATATCCAGGTTTTCATTAATGAGGATAACTCTATTACTGTTATTGATGATGGTCGTGGAATTCCTGTAGGTATTCAGGAAAAGACTGGTCGTCCTGCTGTAGAGGTTGTATTTACAGTACTTCATGCCGGAGGAAAATTCGGTGGTGGAGGATACAAGGTATCTGGTGGTCTTCATGGAGTTGGTTCTTCAGTTGTTAATGCTCTTTCTGACTGGCTTGAGGTTGAAGTTTCCCGTGATGGAAAGATTCACAAGCAAAGATATGAAAGAGGAAATATATGCTATGACCTTAAGGTAGTAGGTGAAACAGAAAGTCCTGATATGACAGGAACAAAAGTAACATTTAAGCCTGATGCTACTATTTTTGATGATGTAATCTATGATTATGATACCTTAAGAGTCAGACTTCGTGAGACAGCATTTCTTACTAAAGGTCTTAGAATTTCACTTACAGACCTTCGTCCACCTGTTAAGGGTTCTGAAGAAAGTGATGAAGAATTTAAAGAAAGAAGTGAAGCTTGGGAGCCAAAGTCTGAGACCTTCCACTATGAAGGTGGTATTAAGGAATTCGTTCAGTATCTTAACAGACATAAGACTGCAATCTATGACAAGGTTATCTACTGCGAAGGCGTAAAAGATAATATCTATGTTGAGGTT
>CACZRU010000092.1 GCA_902783605.1 uncultured Lachnospiraceae bacterium | reverse complement strand
TTTTGCGACTATAAGAATGTTAGGGGTTATTAAATAATGGATTACTCAGAAGTAATAGAGTTTGTCAAGAAGACAACTTCTGAAAATATCAGACCTAATCAGTATCCATTCCGTAATTGCTATGAACATACTATGCGCGTGTATAGATGGGCAATAAGACTTCAGGCTAAATTGGGTGGTGATTTGGATGTAATCGTTCTTGCCGCGTTACTACATGATATCGGATGGGAACAGGATAGACCAGACAACGAAGTGAGCGCTGAAGTTGCTGTTGAGTATCTTGATAGTATTGGTGTGAGTCCTGAACTGATTGTTAAGGTTGGGGAGATTATTATGATGTGTCCAGACAAGGATACAGATAAGGATATTTCTCTCGAATGTCGTATTGTTATGGACGCAGATCTTCTGGATGAATTTGGTGCTGTCAGTATCATGAGAGACTGCATGACAACCGCTGTTGAAGATGAAGCCAGCTATAAGAGGGCGTACTATAAAATTAAAGATTTTTATAGACAGAATAAACCTCTTATCAGATGCTGTAAGACAGAAACAGCTAGAGCTGAATACAATAGAAGGATACAAATGATAGAGAGTTATATCTATCAGCTTGAGAAAGAAATATTCTAAGAAATAATATTCTAAGAAATAATATTCTAAAATATTTTAAAGCTGATCTTGAAATAATCTAATAAAAAATTTTTAATATTACTATTATATTTTTTAAGGAGTGATTTGTTATGGGAAATAAAGTCGCGCGTATATTAATTGGTATAGCTATCTTGGCTGCTATCTTTGTCGGAGGATGGATGGTCCTTCCAGGATCTATAAAAAATCCACTTTTAGCATCTTACCAAGAGAAGACAGATGATAATTATAGTACCGTTGTAGGTGCGGTGAAAGCTTCAACAGTTCCAAAAAATAAAAAAGTAACTTTTGATTCAATGATGACAGGAGTTTCAGAGGATTCATGCTGGACAATTGAAAAGGTTGCAGTAGATGATGCTGGAAATGGTTCTTACAAAGTTTATGCTGATGCATATAAGATAACTGTTGCATTTGAAAATGAAAACAATGATGATGGTATGGTAACACATACAAATGCACATGTTAGATTAGTATTTGATGTAACCAAGGATGGTGAAACATTAAAGATCGGAAAAAAAGAGATTGGAGAAGGTGAGATCGCCCATCCAACACAGGTTGAAGTAGGTGAATATGTATATATTCAAAATGATCCTAATTCAAATTATTATCAGGAAAGTCTAAATTCTCTTTGCGCAATGGGAACAGCTGCTGAGTAAAGAATATAGTAAAGAATAAAGACTAGACAAAAAATAGTTGAGTGAATAATAAGAAAAGTGGCAATCGAATTGCCACTTTTTTTGTTATTTTCGTCTTGTTTGAGAATGTTTTTTATATTATGTTGGTCAGCTATGAGACTATTTCGTAACTGAATCAATTATCTCAGTTATACTCTTGATTGCATCTGCCATTTCACTTTCATCCATGGCTTTAATATATTTGTCACGGTCGCTGAAAACAGATTCTACTGCATTTAGAAGAGTTTCTTTAGTAACGTCTTCTTCTTGTATAACGAAGCTGTATCCGCTCTTTTCAAAGGACTGAGCATTTAGTATCTGATCTCCACGGCTTGCCTTTAGTGAAAGTGGAATCAGGATGTTTGGCTTTCTGAGTGCTTGAAGCTCGCAGATTGCATTTGCTCCGGCTCTTGAGATAACAATATCAGCAAGTGCGAAGACATCTGGAAGCTCTCCCTTTATGTACTCGAACTGAGAATATCCAGGGGTATCAGGGAGTTCAGCGTTCAGCTTGCCCTTTCCACAGATATGAATGATGTTATATTTTTTTACCAGTTCATCCAGGCATCCCCATATGGCGTTGTTTATTGCAACGCTTCCAGTACTTCCACCCATAACAAGGATTGTTGGCTTGTCATCTGTAAAGTGACAGAATTCCTTGGCTTTTTCTTTGCTTCCGCTGAAGAGCTCTGCCCTTATTGGCGTACCGGTTATGGTTGCCTTTGCATCAAAAAGTGCTTTGGTTTCTGGAAAATTACAGCATATCTTTGTGGCCTTTGGAAGTGCAATCTTATTGGCGAGGCCAGGTGTCATATCAGATTCGTGGATGACTACCGGGATTTTTAGATGTTCGGCAACTAGTACTACGGGTACAGTTACAAAGCCTCCTTTTGAGAAGACAACATCTGGTTTAAGCTGTTTAAGAATTTTTTTTGCGTCTCCGAAGCCCTTATTTACTCGAAATGGATCAGTAAAGTTCTTTAGGTCAAAATATCTCCTTAGTTTACCTGAAGATATTCCATAATAAGGAATGCCGATCTCTTCGATAAGTTTCTTTTCTATTCCATCGTAAGTTCCTATGTAATGAATCTCGTAACCCATTTCCTTGAGACGAGGTATCATTGCTATGTTCGGAGTGACATGTCCGGCAGTTCCTCCACCAGTAAGTACTATTTTTTTCATAATGTTCTCCCTAAATCGCAACAGGATTGATTAGTGAAACGCTTCACAGATCAAATTATAGAATAAAACTGTGGCGTGCTGTATATGATATCACATTTCTTTGATTTGATAAATAAGAAGATTTATGATATGTCCAATTTTTAATACAATTTACCTATATTTAATACATAAAAATATAGCTATTTTAGTGAGAAAAATGTTATAATAACCCTATCTATGCAGACACTAAGATAAGTGTAAAAAATTACTTTGTGATTTTAGAAATTGCTAAAGCAGTTTTATATAAAAAAGTATTTAATTTTTTAAAGGGAGGCAGTACAAATGAGTAATTATATGGATGCATATCAGTCTTGGCTTGAGAATCCTTATTTTGACGAGGAGACTACAGCTGAGCTTGAGGCTATCAAGGGTGATGAGAAGGAAATTGAGGACAGATTCTACAGGAGTCTGGAATTTGGAACAGGTGGTCTTCGTGGAGTAAGAGGCGCTGGAACAAATCGTATGAATATTTATACAGTTCGTCAGGCTACACAGGGACTTGCTAATTATATTATTAAGGCTAATGGACAGGAGAAGGGCGTTGCAATCGCTCATGATTCAAGAATCATGTCTCCTGAATTTGCTCGTGAGGCAGCTAAGTGTCTTAACGCAAATGGAATTAAGACCTATCTTTTTGAATCACTTAGACCTACACCAGAGCTTTCATTTGCAGTAAGAGAGCTGGGATGTATTGCTGGTATCGTTGTTACCGCAAGTCATAACCCAAGAGAATATAATGGTTATAAGGTTTATTGGGAGGATGGAGCACAGGTTACACCTCCTCATGATACAGGTATTATGGATGAGGTTGCTAAGGTTACTGACTTTGCAAATGTAAAGACCATGGATGAGGATGACGCAAGAGCGCTTGGTCTTTTCAATATCATCGGTACTGACTTTGATGATAAGTTCATTGCAAATGTAAAGGCACAGAGTATCCATCCAGAAATTATTCCTGAGATGGCAAAGGATATCAAGATTGTTTATACACCACTTCATGGAACTGGAAATGTACCTGTTCGCCGTGTTCTTAAGGAACTTGGATTTACACAGGTATATGTAGAGCCTCAGCAGAAGATTCCTGATGGCTCATTTCCAACTGTTTCTTATCCTAATCCAGAGTCTCCAAAGGCCTGGGAGCTGGCTCTGAAGCTTGCTAAAGAGGTTGATGCAGATATCGTTCTTGCAACTGATCCAGATGCTGATAGACTTGGTGTATACGCAAAGGATACAAAGACAGGCGAGTACATGAGCTTTACAGGAAATATGTCCGGTATGCTCATAGCTGAATATATCTTTAGAGAGAGACAGGCAACTGGAACAATGCCAGAAAATCCTGCACTTGTAACAACAATCGTTACTACAGATCTTGCTAAGGCTATTTCTGCAAATTATAATGCACGCTGTATCGAAGTTCTTACAGGTTTTAAGTATATTGGTGAGCAGATTAAGATATTTGAAGAGACAGGCTGCAACAATTATGTATTCGGACTTGAAGAGTCATATGGCTGTCTGACTGGTACTTATGCAAGAGATAAGGATTCTATTGTAGCAGTAATGATGCTCTGTGAGGTTGCTGCATTCTACAAGAAGCAGGGTAAGACACTCTGCGATGCTATGCAGGATCTCTATGAGAAATATGGATATTACAAAGAAGGTCTTGCAACTCTTGAGCTTAAGGGCGTTGATGGAGCTGCTGAGATTCAGAAGAAGATGGAGAATTTTAGAACAAATCCTCCTAAGGAATTAGGTGGATTCAAGGTTCTTGCAACAAGAGATTACAAGGCTGACGAAAGAGTTGATCTTGTGACAGGAGAGAAGAGCTCAACAGGACTTCCTTCATCAAACGTTCTCTATTATGAGCTTGAAGATAATGCATGGTGCTGTGTAAGACCATCGGGAACAGAACCAAAGATTAAGTTCTACTTTGGTGTAAAGGGTGAGAACATGGCAGATTCAGAAGCTAAGCTTGAAGGCCTGAAAGAAGATATGCTGAAATAAAAAGAATCCCAAAACACATGAGGAACAATAATGGATCTCCTTAAGAGACTGAGTGTAAAAAGGTATTACAAATATAAAGACGAAGTAATTAAGCGAAATATGATTGCCAGCCGATCATTTATCATTGTGGGTACCGTTGTTGCGGTAGTAAATATGTTAGCCAATGTATTTATAAAAAGAACCAATGGTTATGTCGGCAATCTTGTTTTGCTTACTTATTTTGTTGTTGCAGCAATAGCAAGACCTTTTATTTTGAAGAATCATGAAAATAGAAGTACGGTGTTCTTGTATTGCTGTCAGATTCCTGTAATGATATGTGGCGTTCTTATGGGGACTGTTCTTGATCCGAATAGTATTACAATCACCTTCTTCCTGCTGCTCATATGTATGCCGGTATTTATTTTGGATAATCCATTAAGACATTTCATGTATACATTATCAATGATGATCATATATCTGGCGATGGGATTCATGTTCAAGGATGTGACAGTGTTTAGTCTTGATCTGGTTCATGCGCTGAGCTTTATGCTGGGTGCAATTTTTGTAAATCTATTTGTTCTTTCAGAAAGATTTGATAATCTGGAGAATTATGTTCTGGCTGAAAGAAAGGCAAGACATGATGAGATGTCTGGACTAAAGAACAGATATGCTCTAAAAAAGGACTTAGATGATTATGCTAATAAGCATGTTTGTGCAGGAATTCTGGATATAGATTATTTTAAGTTCTTCAATGATATGTTTGGACATGATTTTGGAGAAGAGCTGGTCAGCTATCTGGGTGAAATTACAAAGAAGATTTTTGGTGCGAAGTATTGCTATAGATTTGAGAGTGATGAGATTCTTATTATTGATGAGAAATCATCGGAGAAAGAATTCAATGAAAAGCTTCATCAGGTGAAGGAAGCATTTAAGGAAGTTATTATTGAAGAAAAGAAATTCCATCCTTCCTGCAGTATTGGATATGTTTATGGAACTCCTGTTTCAGGAGCTGACATGAATGAGCTGATAAGGCATGCTGATGTCAGACTTCTGGAAGCTAAAAGTCATGGCAGAGGAACCATAATGGGATTTCCTTATGACAAGAGTCAGAAGAGACAGACAGATATTTTGTCAGAGGTTGCGAGAACAAATGATACAAGAACCCTTGATGAAATAACTGGAATTCCAACAATGCAGTTCTTCCGTATAAGAGCTGATGAAATGCTGGGGAACATTTTAAATATTTCTCAAAAGCCTTCGATTGCATACTTCAATGTAGGTAATTTTAAGGCATATAATGAAGAAAATGGATTCCGTAAAGGTGACAGACTTCTTAAGAATATTGCAGAAATAATTAAAGAGGAATTTGGAAATAGACTGATTGCAAGATTTGCTGAGGACCATTTTGTTGTTTTGTGCTATAGGGATGAGATTGAAGAAAGATTGGTAAATGTCATCTCCAGAGTTAAACCACTTTTTGGTGGGATTAATATGAGCATGAAGGTTGGTGTGGCTGAATATGTTGAAGGTGAAAATGTTGGTATTACCTGTGATAAAGCTAAGCTGGCCTGTGACAGCATTAAACATGAATTCGGCAAGAATATAGAGTATTATAGTGAGAAGCTGGAAAATAGAAATAAACTTCAAAGGTATGTGGTTTCGCATATTGATGAGGCTGTAGAGAGAGGATATCTCAGAGTTTATTATCAGCCGATTGTAGATATTTCGACAGGAAAGATTATAGAGCTTGAGGCACTAGCAAGATGGATAGATCCTGTTCATGGTTTCCTTTCTCCAGGTGATTTTATTCCGCCTCTTGAGGAGTCTAATCTTATCTATAAGATTGATGGCTTTATGTCTGAACAGGTATGTAAGGATCAGGAAATAGTAAGAAGAAGAGCGGGATATACAGTTCCGGTTTCGATCAATCTTTCAAGACTCGATTTTATGATTGAGAATGTTGTTGAAAGTCTTAAGAATACTGTATCTGAAAATAATGTGGAAGCTAATAATATTCATGTTGAAGTGACTGAGAGTGCGCTGGTTAAGGATAGTGAAGAGCTTAAGACAAAACTGAACGAGCTTAAGAAAGCTGGATTTGATATCTGGCTTGATGATTTTGGTAGTGGATATTCTTCGCTTAATTCTCTTCAGGAATTTAACTTTGATGTTGTTAAGGTAGACATGAGATTTATGAGGACTCTTGAGAGTAATCCGCAGACAAAAATTATTGTTAAGTCTATAATAGAGATGACTAAGAATCTTAATCTTAAATCTCTTGTCGAAGGTGTTGAGACAGAAGCTCAGTATAATTTTATCAAGGAAATTGGTGTAGATATGGCACAGGGCTTCTTGTTCAGCAGGCCAGTTCCACTTGATGAACTGAAGTTTAATACTGCAGTTTGAATTTAATGATATTTGATTTATATAAGAAATATAAATATAGTAAATCAAGTATAAATATAAAATAAAAAATTTGATATAAATATTGGTTGTCAAAATTTTACAAAAAGCGTAAACTGTAAAGCTGTAGCTATTGATGCTATGGCTTTACAGTTTTTTGTCTGTTATAATTATTTTTCACTGTAAAGCTGTAAATAACTATTTTTATGATTTATGCCTATAAGTTTGAAAATCAATCTTATAGAATTAATAGTATAGAAATAAAATTTGGAGAAAATTATGATATCAAAATTCAGTGTAAAAAGGCCCTATACTGTATTTGTAGGTGTTATCGCAGTGATAGTTATCGGTGTTGTAGCTCTTATGAGAATGACAGCCGATCTTCTTCCTAATATGAACCTGCCATACGTTATAGTAATAACTACAGATATGGGCGCCAGTCCGGAATCGGTGGAGAAAGAGGTCACAGCCCCTATAGAAGCCTCTCTTGCAACCACATCAAATCTGAAGAATATTCAGTCTATGTCATATAACAGTTATTCCACTGTTATTCTTGAGTATGAACAATCCTCTAATATGGATGCTACAATGATAGAAATCCAGCAGAGTCTGGACCAGATAGAAGGTATGCTTCCTGATTCAGTTGGAACACCTATTGTTATGCAGATAAATCCTGATATGCTTCCTGTTATGGTTGCGGCTGCAAATGTGCAGGATATGGATTCTATAGAGCTTAGTGATTATATAGAGTCAGATATTCTCCCTCAGCTAGAAAGTATTGAAGGTGTTGCATCGGTTTCTTCGACAGGAGGAATAACTGAGACAGTTCAGGTTACCATGAATCAGAAAAAGATTGATGAACTGAACGAAAAGATAATGGATGAAATAGATGAGAATTTCCAGGAGGCAAAGGACAAGATTGCATCTTCGAAAGAGGAGATTGAATCTGGTCAGGATGCTGTGTCAAAGGGAAAAGATACTCTTGCTAATTCTGTCAGTGAAAATCTGGCAACCCTTCAGGGGACACAGATTGAGCTCTACCAGACTGAAGATGAACTGACAACCCAGAAGGATACCTATCAGGATACCTATGATTCTCTTGGAACCACAATTGAAACACTGAATACTACTTATAATAGCGCTAAATCTCTTGCGGACGGAATAGCAAGTCTTAAATCAGTTATTGATCTTTATGACCAGGGGATGCTGGACGATACAACATTTCCAGCTTCAGCAGGAATGGATATTACAACTGCAAGAACACAGCTTGCAACATATACTGCACAGCTGGATGCTGTAAATGCTCAGATAAAAGAGAATACTAGTTCTCTGGCCGATTATGGCATTACAGTTGAAACTTATGAGGATCTTCCAACTGCTGTTGCAGCTCTGGAAACAAAGCGAGTTGAGATAAATACCGGAATTGAAACAATAAATACTGCTATTGAGCAGGTACAGGCTGGAAAAACTACAACCAGCGAAGCTGTTGAAGCACTGAACAAGACTGGAATCAAGCAGTCCATTACACTTGCAGAAAGCTCGGCTCAGCTTTCTCAGGGGCTGTCACAGATAGAAAGTGCAGAGGATACCATAGATGATACTATGGAAACAGCAAAGGATGCAGCTGATCTTAATTCAATCCTTTCTATAGATGTTCTTAATAATCTATTGATGGCTCAGAACTTTGACATGCCGGCGGGGTATGCTGATGGTAAATCAAGAGATGATGGTCAGTATCTGGTAAAGGTAGGAACTGGTGTAACAGATGCGGATGACCTGGCAGATACTATTCTTATAGATCTTGGGATGGATAGTGTTGGTATTATCCGTCTTTCAGATGTTGCGGATGTAGAACAAGTTGATGACTCGGCTGATGTATATGCAAGGTTAAATGGAAAGCCAGGTATTCTTCTGTCATTTGAAAAACAGACAGGATATTCAACGGGTGATGTAACTGATTCAATACTTGCGAAGTTTGATAGTCTTGAAAAATCAGAAGATGAGGAGATAAGCTTTGCGGTTCTTATGAATCAGGGGGTTTATATAGATATGATAGTTAAGTCTATCCTTCAGAATATGATAATCGGAGCTGTTCTCGCGATTCTGATTCTTATCGTATTCCTGAGAGATATCAGGCCTACTATTATCATTGCATGTGCTATTCCGCTTTCTGTAATATTTGCTATTGTACTTATGTACTTTACTAACATAACCCTCAATATTATCTCCATGTCTGGCCTGACGCTGGGAATAGGTATGTTGGTTGATAACTCTATAGTTGTAATTGAGAACATATACAGACTTCGTAAGGAGGGAGAGCCGATCAAAAAGGCAGCAGTATATGGCGCAAGCCAAGTGGCAGGTGCGATTACAGCATCGACTCTCACTACTATGTGTGTATTCCTTCCAATCGTATTTACAGAAGGTCTAACTAGACAGCTGTTTGTAGATATGGGACTTACAATTGCATTTACCCTTGTGGCATCGCTGATTGTAGCGCTTACTCTCGTTCCAGCCATGGCTCAGGGACTTCTCAGAAAAGCTGAGGAAAAGACTGTAGAAGAAGGAAGGTTCATGAAGGTATACGGAAGCTTTCTTCAGGGGGCTATGAGATTTAAGCCGTTGGTTTTTGTTATCATGCTGGTTCTTTTTGGTGGCTCTATTGCACTGGCTCTTTCCAGAGGAACTGAATTTATGCCTGAAATGCAGAGCGAGCAGGTGACGATCACAATGTCTGCGCCAAAGAACGAACAGCGTTCATTTGAAGAAATGACTGGATATGCTGATGAGCTTGTAGAGAAGCTTCAAGATATAGAGGAGATAGAAACAATCGGTGCTATGATTGGAAATGGTACAACCATGGGAGCAATCAATATGTCCAGTGGTGAAGAGGTTTCTATATATGTACTTCTCAAGGAAGATTCAAAGCTCAGTAATGCGGAGATTATTGATAAGATAGACAAGGCTGCTGAGGGTATTGATTGTGAAGTTACAGCAAGTGCTGAGATAATGGATATGAGTATGCTGACTGGAAGCGGGCTTTCTATTATGGTAAAGGGCCGTGATATGCAGGTACTGCAGAAGCTGGCAGGAGAATGTGCTGATGTATTGGAAAATACTGAGGGTGTAATTGACGTGGACGATGGTCTTGAAAATATGACTAAGACCTTTGTTATCACTGTTGATAAGAAAAAGGCTGCGGAATATGGAATGACTGTAGCTCAGGTATTTTCCATTGTTTCTTCCAAGCTGGCATCTACTCAGTCTACAACTACCATAGAGACAGATCTTAAGGATTATGATGTTTATGTGGAAACAGATGAGCAGTCGACCATTACAATAGAAGATATAAAGAATATAACATTTGAATATACTGATAAATCAGCTGATATGTCCTTTGAAGATAAAGATTCTGATAAAGACGATGATGATGAAGACGATGATGATGAAGACAGCAAAACAGAAGAAATTCCGCTTTCTAGAATAGTAACATTCTCGGAGCAGGAGGAACTTTCCAGCGTGCTTCGTGATAATCAGAACAGATATATAAATGTTACTGGAAATCTTATGGATGATTATAATATAGGACTTGTGGGAAATGAAGTTGAAGCCGGTCTGAAGAATATAGCGGTTCCAGAAGGATATTCAATAACTCTTGAAGGAGAGAATCAGACTATAAATGATGCTATGCGTCAGTTGATGCTGATGATGCTTCTGGCAGTAATACTTATCTACCTGATTATGGTAGCTCAGTTCCAGAGTCTTAAGTCGCCATTTATTATAATGTTTACCATACCGCTTGCGTTTACAGGTGGTTTCATGGCGTTATTCTTATCAGGAAAGGCTGTGTCTGTTATTGCCATGGTTGGTTTCGTTATGCTTTCAGGTATCATAGTAAATAATGGTATTGTGCTTGTGGATTACATTAATCAGCTGAGAAGAGAAGGAAAGAGCAAGGTGGATGCAATCGTTGAATCAGGGAAGACAAGACTCCGTCCTGTACTAATGACAGCACTTACGACTATAATCTCCATGTCCACTATGGCAGTAGGAATGGGAAAAGGTGTGGAAATGTCACAGCCTATGGCTATAGTTGTTGTAGGTGGTATGATATACGGAACGGTTCTTACTCTGGTCATTGTTCCTTGCCTCTATGATGCGTTCAATAAAGAGAAAGATATGACAGAAGAGGAACTATAGGCTGGAATACTATCTCTTTTTTACAGGTACAAATCTATTTGTATTATTATAATACTCTTTATATTCATCACCGAAATTCTTTAGGAGCATAGGCTCTTCTGTGTTTTTCATCATTACACCTAGCAACCACCAGTAAATGAGTGGGAATAAATACATGTAGATGTTTCCAGAACAGAAGAGTGCTCCGGTACACATGAATATTACCCCTGCATACATAGGGTTTCTGGTCTTGCTGTAGATGCCTGTGGTTACAAGCTTTCCCATCTGCGCATTAGTTAATATATCAGCAGAGCTTATAGCTTCTACAAAGATGAATAGTCCAAATACAGCAGATAAAATACCCAAACCAATGTATGTATATCTTAGTGGTGCAAAGTGAGAAACTCCAATATTAAATGGTTTAATATGTCCAAGGATTAAGCAGAGAACAGTGAATCCAGAGACGATTGGAACAAATTTAAAACCTTTGCCATATTTAGGCATAGTGGTGCTTCTTTTTTTTGGAATCGAGTTGTCCATATCTTCCAGATCATCCATGCTATCCATCATATCTGATGTATTTGGCAGCGCATCTGTTTTATTTGATATTGGATCATCTGAGTCTGCGGTATCTACGTTGATCGAATTAACAACATCAGGACTTGTATTTGTGTTTGTTTCTATATTGCTGGATTCGGCGTTAGAATCAGATGTATCTGGTGTAGTGAAGTTATTCTTTATTTCATTAAGAAGCTTTTCTTTTTCTTCTTGTATTTTTTTTGCTTCTTCTTCTGATATATTGCTGTTTGAAGGCATATTCTGCTCCCCCCTTCCCAGAAAATAAAGTTCTGGATAAAGTCTTGGATTTATAATACTTTTCACAAAAACAATGTACAGTATATCATTATGTAGATATGAACGCAAATATTTGCCAATCAGTTCACAGTAGCTTCAAAAACATTCTTTCATAACCCTGCTCGATATGGTACAATAAGTAGTACGTTTGGAGAGGATAAGATGTCGTATTTAGCTTTATATAGGAAATTCCGTCCTGACAGTTTTGATGCTGTAAAAGGACAGGAACATGTTGTAAGTACACTTAGAAATCAGATAAAACATAACAGGGTAGGTCATGCCTATCTTCTTTGTGGTACAAGAGGAACAGGAAAGACTACCATAGCAAAGCTTATTGCTAAGACAATGAACTGCGAGAATCCTACAGAAAATGGACCTTGCGGAGTTTGTGACAGCTGTAAAGCGATAGCCGATGGAAGTTCTCTGAATGTCATGGAGATTGATGCCGCAACTCATAGTGGAGTTGATAATATAAGGCAGATAAATGAGTCGGTTCAGTATGCACCTGCAAATGGTAAGTATCTTGTCTACATCATAGATGAGGCACATCAGTTGTCTAAGGGTGCATTTAATGCTCTATTAAAGACTATCGAAGAACCGCCAGAATATGTGATATTCATCTTTGCTACTACAGATGACTATACACTTCCAATCACGATCAAGTCCAGATGTCAAAGATTTGATTTTCATCGTATCCCTATTGAGATAATAGCGGACAGAATGGAAGAAATAATAGAGGCCGAGGGTGAGAGTGCAGATAGAGAAGCCCTTCTATATATTGCTAGACTTGCGGATGGTTCTATGCGTGATGCATTGTCGATTTTGGATGAGTGTATTTCGGCAAAGCCAGGGCAAAAACTTGATAGAGATACAGTTATAGAAATAGTTGGTTCTGTTTCGACAGAGATATATATAAAAATGCTGCAGGCGATTTCAGAGCAGAATCCTGAAGCGATGCTTAGTATAGTTGATGAGACTATCTGGTCAGGAAAAGATCTTACTAAATTTGCAGACGATATGACCTGGTTTGTAAGGAATATGCTTTTCCTTAAACTGTCTCCACAGCTGAAAGATGAATTGGATCTTACCAGTGAAAATATTGAGAACATGCAGGCTCTTGGGGAGAAGTATACGAAAGAGCTGCTTGCAGATTATTTAAATACACTTCAATATCTTTGTGCAGATATTAGAAAGTCATCGGTTAAAAGAGTTACTCTTGAGATGACATTTATCAAGATGATGTATCCTGAGGCGAAGGGTGATTATGAGGCTCTTGCTGCAAGACTGGACAGATTAGAAAAGAGTGGTATTTCTGGAAATTCTGGAGGTGCAGTATCAAATAGTGGCAGTAATAGTAACAATAGTAACAATAATAACACTAGTAATAATTCTGCTGCGTCATCAGGAACAGGTATATCCATGACCACCAGAGAGCTGGAGGCATATGTTGATGCCAAGCTTGAAAAAGAATTGGATAAAAGAATTGCGAAGATGCTTGAGGATGTGAAGAGTCTTCCTGTTGATAATTTTGATGAGAAGAAGATGTATGATGAGAATCTTCAAAGTGATATAGTTAGACAAAATCTGGCAGAGAAATTTCCTCCGGCAGTTGTGGAAGAACTGGTAAAGATTGGAGAAAATTGGAAAGAAACATATAAGAAGCTTAATCCGCTTCACCAGAGATATCTCAGAGGAGTGGAGGTAATAGTACCAGATCAGTATGCTGAAAATGAAAATCCATTTCTTATCTTTTCTTTTAATAATCAGGAGATTGGAGAAACACAGAAAGATTATCTTCTTAAGGAACAGACAAAGGATTTTATAGAAAATGATCTGTCAGAGTTTTATAAGAAAGATATAAAGATTCAGTTTGAATTCAGAGATGATGGTGGATCTGGAATAGATAAAGATTCAGTTGCGATTTCGAGACTTGTGAAAAAAATGAACGGTCTTGTAAATATAGTAGAAAGTGAGGACGATATAAATGGCTAAGAGAGGTGGTTATCCTGGAGGAATGATGCCAGGAAATATGAATAACCTTATGAAACAGGCTCAGAAGATGCAGAAGCAGATGGAGGAAACTCAGGCAGAGCTTGAGGCTAAGGAGTATGAGGCTTCAGCAGGTGGCGGAGTTGTAAAGGTTAAGATAAATGGTCAGAAGGAGATAACAGAGATTATCATTGATCCTGAGGCTGTTGATCCTGATGATGTTGAGATGCTTCAGGATGTTATCATGGCTGCTGTAAATGAGGCAATAAGAATGCAGTCTGATGATGAGAAAGAGCAGCTTGGCAAGATTACAGGCGGCATGGGTGGCGGCCTTGGAGGATTATTCTAAATGAATATATATGGCGGTGAGGTTAACCGGCTGATTGAAGAACTTAGCAGACTGCCAGGTGTTGGACAGAGAAGTGCTCAGAGACTTGCATTTCACATTATAGGAATGCCTGATGACAGGGCGTTTGCTCTTTCGGATGCTATAGTTAATGCGAAGAAAAATATAAAGTATTGCAAGGAGTGCTGTACAATTACTGATCAGGAGCTCTGTCCGGTATGTTCAGCTCCGGGAAGAGACCATAAGATAATTATGGTGGTTGAATCCTCGAGAGATATGGCGGCTTATGAGAGGATTGGAAAGTACGAAGGTGTATACCATGTACTACATGGTGTGATCAATCCGAGTCAGGGTATAGGCCCGCAGGAGATAAAACTCAAGGAGCTGATGGTGAGACTTCGTGAAGATGTAGATGAGCTGATAATAGCAACAAACTCCAGTGTGGAGGGGGAAGCGACAGCTATGTATATTTCGAAAATAGCGAAGCCTGCAGGTATCAAGGTTTCTAGAATTGCCAGTGGTGTTCCGGTTGGCGGTGACCTTGAGGTGACTGATGAGATGACACTGCTTAGGGCACTTGAGGGCAGAGTCTCAATGTAAAGTATTAATTAAAATATGCAGAAAATCTATGCAGAAAATCTATGTAGAAAATCTATAAGGAGGGGTTAGCAAAATGAAAAGAATAGGTATTTTAACTAGTGGTGGCGATTGTCAGGCTCTCAATCCTACAATGAGAGGTGTTGTAAAGGGACTTGAGAATCTTTTTGGAGATGTTGAAATATATGGTTTCCTTGAAGGGTACAAGGGACTTATATATGGCAACTACAGAAAGATGGAAGTTATGGAATTCTCCGGACTTCTTGCAAAGGGTGGTACTGTTCTGGGTACATCAAGAGTTCCATTTAAATACCTGGATACACCTACAGATGATGGAGTTGAGAAGGTTCCTGCCATGATTAAAACTTACAAGAAGCTTGAGCTTGATGGCCTTTTTGTATTAGGTGGAAATGGTTCTCAGAAAACAGCTAACAGACTGTATCAGGAAGGGCTTAATGTTATTGGACTTCCTAAGACCATAGATAATGATATCTGGGGAACAGATGTTACATTTGGTTTCCAGAGTGCCATCGATGTAGCTACTCATGCTATCGACTGCATATATACAACAGCTGAGTCTCATAACAGAGTTTTCGTAATCGAGACAATGGGTCATAAGGTTGGCTGGATTACACTTTATGCTGGTGTAGCTGGTGGTGCTGATGTCATTCTGCTTCCAGAGATACCTTATGATATGAAGAAGGTTTATAAGACCATCGAGAAGAGACAGAAGATGGGTAAGAAGTTTGCTATTATCGTAGTAGCAGAGGGCGCTATTTCTAAGGAGCTTGCTAAGCTTCCAAAGAAAGAGAAGAAGGCAAAACTTGCTGAGAAGAATTTCCCTTCAATTGCATATGAAATTGCAAATGATATTCAGCAGAAGTATCCTGCGGCTGAGGTCAGAGTTGCAGTTCCAGGACACACTCAGAGAGGTGGAAATCCTGATGCTTACGACAGAGTTCTTTCAAGTCGATTTGGCGCTAAGGCAGCTGAGCTCTTTAAGGCAAAAGATTTTGGCAAGCTTGTAGTTTTCAAGAACAATGAAGTTACAGCTATTCCTATGGAGGAGTCAGCTGGCAAACTTAAATATGTTGAACCTGATAATCAGCTTATTCAGGAAGCAAAGACTCTGGGTATTTCATTTGGAGATTAAAATAAAACTCTAAGGTTTAGTAAATGATCAAACGTGTTATTTTTGGGTCGCTCCTATTTATAGTATTATTTGTAGGAGCGGCTCTATCCTTTAACTACATACATAATAAGGACAGAGGAACGAGACCGGTAGAAGGCTACAATCCTTCCATGGGCAAGGCGTACATATACTATGATGGACAGATAATCAACTCTATGCTGGGTTATAAAGCTACACTTGATACCAGTCTTTACAGGGATAGTATATTTCCAGTGGATGCATCCAAGACCGTAAACATTGTTCTTCCTGATTCGATTGATAGTGGAGCTGATATTAGATATGAGCTCCGTTCTTTTGATGGAAACAATCTGGTGGAAGATGGTGACTTCAGGTTTGTATCTACTGAAAATGGAACAACTCATTATACTGCAACCCTCAGGATGGATATGACTGAAGGGTTGGAGTACAGCTTTGTAATAAAAGCTATCAAGGGAGATGAATCAGTTAACTTTTACACAAGAGTAGTCAGATTATCCTCATCTCGTTTATCGGATTTTGTTGCATTTGCTGAGAACTTCAGTGACGCTGCTTATTCGGGAAATGCTGCTTCTCAGATTCAGGCAAGCAGTACTGATGCAGTAACTACATACAATGTTTCAGGTGAAGTTGCAGATATTAAGAATCAGCAGGGAGAAACATCAACCACAAATGAGGTTGCTACAAGCACAGATGCTATGATTGGTGTTCAGGTTGCAGATATTGCTTCAGTTTTCGGCAGTGCAGATGCCATGAGTTCTATGTATAGTGCAACAGCGGTTGATGATATTACTTCGGACGGAAATCCAGGATATGTTACACTGAATTCTTCTTATGAGGATGTAATTTATGATGGACTGAAGATTGAGAGGCTGAATGATCCAGTTCCAAAGATAAGGGAGCTTACAGTGGACAGTGCTGTAGTTGAGCTTAGGTATAAGGCTATTTCTGAGGATGAGACAGGTTCAGCAAGCACCTATGCTGTGTCAGAGTTCTTTATGCTGGAATATGATAATGGTGGAGCCAAAATACAAGTTCATGATTACAGAAGGTGTGTAAATCAGGACTTTAACGAGAAGTGTTTTGATGCGGTTACCAACAGTATCAGTATGGGAATAACATCAGATAGATCTCCACAGTTTGTAGCAGATGAAAAGTCCAAGCTGATTGCATTCGCTGCTGACAACAGTGTCTGGGTTTATGACAATACAACAAAGACCTATTCGAATGCTTATGGCTCATCGACTGAAGAGGCTGAAAAAGAGAGAAGTCCACAAGAAGGCTACGGTATTCATCTTCTTATGGTGAATGATGAGATGCTGGACTTTGTTATATACGGTCGTATAAATGAAGGGCCAAGAGAAGGTGAAAATGGTGTTGCCCTTTATGAATATAGTATTAAGGATTCAACGCTGAGGGAGCTTGCATTTATTAGTTCCTCGCTTAGTCTGGATGCTATGAAGCTTTCGGCTGGAAGATTCTCTTACTATGACAAGTCTAACAGACATTTTTATGCTCTTGTAGGAGATAAGCTTATTGATGTAGACATTTTCTCTGGCCAGAAGAATATTATTGTTGAAGGCATTCCTTCAAGTCAGATTCTTGTGTCAGAAGATCAGAGTATTGTTGCATATCCAGATACAGGAGACACAACAAATATAAAGAAAGTATCAATTATAAATTTCAAAACAGGAAAGACTGTTGAAAAAACTGAAAATGGCTACGTTATTGCTATACTTGGTTTTGTTGGTGAAGATATTATGTATGGTGTTTCTGATCCGGAGGATGTAACTAAGGATGTAGATGGAACTCCTGTTTTTCTCTTTCAAAAACTGTATATTGTCCACCCTGATGGAAATACTGTGAAGAAATATGAAAAAGAAGGAACTCTTGTTTCGGGAATACTTTTTGAAGATAATACGATTTATCTCAGCAGAGTAAGCAGAAATTCAGAAACTGGTGATCTTTCTGAGGCAGATGATGATTATATTTCCTATAAACCTCAGGAAGATTTAAGTGGAATAAAAGTTCGTATAGTAAAAAATGAAGCTGATAATGATATAGTTGAGTTGAAGCTTCCGGATAATGTATTTATAAGTGTCAAGAATGAGGAACTGTTTTCTAAGGTGACCAAATCCACAAATGTGGAGGTTGATTCTGCTGAAGCAGAGATAGATCAAAATGGAATATATATATATTCACCTATGGGGATAACAGGAATTTCTTCAAGTGCAGGAAAGGCGATTCGACAGGTTTCAGATGAAGGTGGATATGTTGTAGATGCAAATGGAGCGACTCTTTATCGCATGAGACAATCAAAACCATATCTTACGGTTGCTGGAACATTTGAGTATAAATCTGTAGACAGAGATGAAGACTCCTTTGCAGCCTGCAATTATATGTGCGCTATTTCGGCAGGTCTTCCAGCTGATTATGATGAGATAAGAACTATTAATAACTGGGAAGAAAGCTTCAGAAAATATGGAAATGAAGTTCGTGGAATAAACATCTCAGGAGTTAAGATGAATACTGCTATTGGTTATCTTAGTGATGGATATCCATTTGCTGCAAGGATAGGCGATAGATATGTACTAGTAGTCAGCTACAATGATGATTTCATAAGATACTATGATCCGGTGGAGGATCAGGAGGTGCGACTTATGAGATACTTATTCCAGCTAAAAGTAAATGATAAGGGAAATGAATTTTATACATATTATAAGTAAATATAAAGAGGACCGCTTGGCGACGGTCCTCTATGTATGAAAAAATGTGGGGGAAGGTATAGAATCCTTCATTTGGAACAATTACAATATACCAATGAATTATGAAGGTAATTGGTTTAAATTGTGAAAAGAATGTGAACAATTTAAATTATAAATATATTTTCCAGCATTTTAAGCCACGATGGCTTTTTTTATGTAAGTATTGAGGTTGGGATGCTTCTGTCCCAGCTCTTATCACCACAAACCATATCCATGTTGAATACGATGTTATTATCTATTTCACCCTTGATTACCATATCTCTCATGATAGATATAGCCTTTTCGTGAGGGAATCCTGCTTTATATGCACGCTCTTCTGTAAGAGCCTGATAGATATCGCAGCATGTCATGAGGCGTTCTTCCATAGAAAGCTGGTCTTCTTTAAGTCCGAAAGGATAACCACTTCCATTCAGTTTCTCATGGTGATGAGAAGCCCAGACTGTAATATCCTGCATGCTCTTATTAAGATTCTTCAGAATTTCATAAGTGTAGTAGGCGTGCTGCTTCATCTGCTCATATTCAGCATCGCTTAGACGTTCTGGTTTTTGCAGTATTTCGTTTGGAATCATTAGTTTTCCAACGTCATGAAGGGCGCCCGCCAGATAATACCTGATGGTTTTTTCCTCTGGGAACTTATAATGTTCGGCCATTCTTCTACAGTTAACTGCAACGCCAGAAGAATGCTTGCATGTGTAATGAGATTTAAAATCAATGATCATGGCAATAAGTGTTGCAAGATTGAATACTTCCTGAGGAGAATATTCATCATTGAAATGCTTAGTTGCCTTCTTGAGATAGTTATCAATATTTGTGAGTGTTATATTATTTAGGTGCTTCGCCTTGATACTCTTACAGAAGCAGTCAGCAATTTCTCTGGAGAAGAGAGTTCCTGCATTCGATTTAACGAAGTAAATGATTGCTCCGTATGTATCTCTTGACGCAGTTGTTAAATCAAAGGTGTTATCCAGAGTATCTGCTATATGAATAATCTGTGCTTTGATAGGAGTTCTGTCATGAGTTCTTCCCTGAGGGCCAGAACCATCAGCGTTTTCATGATGAAGAAGTATGACATCTCTGTTGTTAGTTCTAAAAGGCATATACTTTGTATTGCTTTCACCCAGGATGCATCTTCTGACATTGAAGTCTCTCTGACTGTAGCCTTCACCATTGTTATACTTTTTATATTCGATTTCCTCTTGATTTACTTGTGTGAGGGCATTGTCGTGAAGAATTGAAAAAGCCGCAAGATCAATGAGCTCATCAGGGGAAAGACCATATGCTTTTCCCAGAGTAATAGAAAGGGCAGCAATCCTCTTGCAATGACCTTTTCTAACACCCAGGAGCTCGTGCTCTACGGCATCGAAACCGGCTGAAACGGCATATAACATTTCGTTTAAATCTATCTTCAAAACGTTTAAAACCTCACATATAAAACATAATCTATCAACATATTATAATACAGCAAAATAAGTTCTTAGGCAAGAGCTATTGGTGAGAATTCATTCTTGAAAATATTAAAAAATGTAGTATCATATAATTAGCACTCGTCATAGCAAAGTGCTAATAATGTGTATCGTAAGAAAAAATTTAGCAATTTTAAAAATCGCAAAATATTCTAAGATACGAAAGAATATCATATAAATATTATATAATTATCATATAAAATAGTAAATTATGTCAGCAATTATTTTATGAATATATATTGATTGAAAGATAGTATATAATAGAATATATGAATTAATATTTGATTACGGAGGAACAGATGTTAACAATACCTATTTATGATACTATACTCCTTCCTGATGTAACATTTTACTTTAAAAAGGAAGTTATTGAGGACTGGAATGTTGAAGAACTTGAGGTGGGTGATGTCATAGCGTTTGCCATGCTTAGAGAGGACATCGATATAGATGCAGCAACGCTTGAGGACATTTATCCTATTGGGGCTTCTGCCAGGATTGACTCCATTGATGCAGAGGGGAATGTCAAGGTTAGAACTATAGAGAGAATAAGCATTATGGATCTAACCAGAGATGCAGACGGAACCATCGAGTCTGAGGTAGTGTCACGTCCAGAGATTAATGATATGGATGCTGATGAACTGAAGGAGCGTTTTGAAAAACTGAAGTCCAAATTTCTCAAGTTTGTGCAGAATTATCAGTGGGGGCTCTGGGCAAGAGGTTTCATTCTTCAGTGGAAGAATGTAAATGAACTTGCATGCTCTATGACTGGTTATTTCAGTGTGACCTGGGAAGAAAAATATGAAATTGTAGAAGTGGACAGCCAGAAGGAACGCTTCGAACTAATCGAGCATATGTGTTACTCATTTATGGAGCTTGCCGATGTTGCAGAAAATGCAGAACTTGAGCAGCAGGCACGAAATGAGAGTATATACAGAGAGGATGCTATTAAGAAACAGATTGAGATTCTTCAGAGAGAGCTTGATGAAATGCATCCGGAGAATATTTCCGATGTCAGAAGGTTTGAGATGGCTATTACAGAGTCAGGAATGAACGAAATTGCGGAGAAAGAGGCTCGTAAAGTTTTGAACCGTATGAAGCAGGAAGGACAGGATGGTCATGAGTACGGAATGCTGTACGACTATCTTGATTTTGTTACGAGTCTTTCATGGAAAAATGAAGAATATGTACCTATTGATCTTAATAAGGCTGAGGAGATTCTTGATAAGGAGCATTATGGCCTGAAAAAAGTTAAGTCCCGTATTATCCAGCAACTGGCAGTTATGGCTCTGAATAAGAAACAGTCAGGCTCTATTCTTCTATTTGTTGGTGCTCCAGGTACAGGAAAAACAAGTATTGGCCAGAGTATTGCTGAAGCATTGGGCAGAAAGTATGTTCGTATATCTCTAGGTGGAGTCAGGGATGAGGCAGAGATCAGAGGCCATAGGAGAACATATATTGGAGCTATGCCAGGCCGTATTATGGAGGGGATGAAGAGGAGCGGAGCATCCAATCCTGTTATGGTACTTGATGAGGTGGACAAGCTGGTGCGTGATTATGGAGGAGATCCTTCTTCAGCGCTTTTAGAAGTTCTGGATCCTGAGCAGAACAACAGCTTTACCGATCATTACATGAATGTACCATATGACCTTTCAAATGTACTTTTTGTATGTACTGCTAATTCAACAGATACAATTCCAGAACCACTGCTGAATCGAATGGAGATTATTGAATTTCCTGGATATACAGCAACTGAAAAATTTCAGATTGCAAAGAAGCATCTGATACCTAAGGCTATGAAGGCAACCGGCATTCGTCGTAAAAATATGACAGTGACAGATACTGCGATAAAAGCAATCATTTCTGATTATACGATGGAATCAGGCGTAAGAGGTCTTAAGAAGCAGATAGAAACTGTTATGAGATATGGGGCTGTTCAGTTAGTTAAGGGAAATAATGAGAAGATATCTGTAAAGCCTGCTAACCTAAGAGAATTTATAGGACATAGAGGCATATCTCATGATATTATAGACAAGAAGTCTATTCCAGGAGTGGTTACAGGACTGGCATGGACTATGGCAGGAGGCGAAATTCTCTTTATTGAGACAAAAACAGTTCATGGTTCCGGAAAGATTACCATTACAGGACAGCTTGGTGATGTTATGAAGGAATCAGTTGAAATCGCAATCAGTCTTGTAAAGGATATGTATCCTGTTGAAACAAGAAACATTTCCAAGTATGACCTCCATGTGCATGTGCCTGAAGGTGCCGTTCCAAAGGATGGACCATCGGCAGGAATTACAATTGTTACTGCACTTACATCACTTTTTACAGGAAAAGCTGTTGATCCTAGAATAGCTATGACGGGTGAAATTTCTTTACGTGGAAATGTCATGCCTATTGGCGGTCTTCCTGAGAAGCTTATGGCCGCAGTAAGAGCAGGCGTGAAGACGGTTTATATTCCGGAAAAGAATGTAGAGGATCTTGAAGATGTGGCTGATGAGGTTAAGAAGGAACTGAAGATAATACCTGTAAAGAAGATAAAAGAAGTTATTGATCAGGTTATGTAGAAGGGAAAGAACATGGCACGAGGTGAAAAAAAATTAGCATTTACCTACAATGCACCGGTAACACTAACATTTGCAATCATTTCTTTTGTGGTTCTGGTTGTAGGCTGGATAACAAGAGGGAAGAGTACGGAGCTTTTCTTTGAAGTTTATAGAAGTAAGATAGGAGTTACCTGGTTTATAAGGCTTTTTGGACATGTTCTTGGACATTCCTCTTTATCACATTATGCAAGTAACATGACTCTGTTCCTCCTGCTGGGACCAGTATTGGAAGAAAAGTATGGTGGACCTACGTTGATTGAAGCTTTTGCCATAGTCGCAGTTATATCAGGACTAGTAAATGTTATATTTTTCCCTGGAAGTGCATTACTGGGAGCAAGCGGATTGGTTTTTATGATGATAATTCTTGTATCGGCTTCCGATCTGAGGCATGGGGAAATACCAATTACCATGATTTTGGTCATGATAGTATATCTTGGATCAGAGCTTTGGACCATGGTGATGGCTCATGATAATGTTTCACAACTGACACATATTATCGGAGGACTATGCGGGGCGGTATTCGGAGGAGTGCTGAATTCGAGGCGTAGTGACTAAGAGAACAAATAAAGGAAAAAGATTTTTGTCGAAGGTGTTATTCTAAGAGGAGAATGGCACCTTCTTTTTATATCATGTGAAATTGCTTTAATGATTTTCCGAAACATAAAATGTTTTTTGTTATTGGCAAGAATAATGACATTTTTGTTGTATAAATAATATGAGTGTTCTATAATGAAGGTTGGTTTGATTCTGGAACTTAGGAATGATTAAATATCTAATCTAAATTCCATAAAAAGGAAAGGAGAGTAAAGATTTGGACAAAGGAAAAAGAACCAGATTCCTTATAGTGATGGGTATAGTTCTGGTACTGCTCCTGGTCGGGATATTTGCCACGAATAAGGGAGGCGAACCTCATGAATCAATTAAGGAAGTAATGAGGGATGCAGTTATTCATGGAGATAACAAGGTTAGTTTGTTTGGACTTGAAGTGAATCCTTCTCTTATTTCGGCATATATAGTTTCGGGAATCCTTTTACTGATGGCGCTTATCATAAGAATATTTGCCATTCCACATTTTAAGATAGTGCCTGGTAAATTTCAGTCGCTTATAGAGATGTGGGTAGGATACTTCGATAATCTGGCCAAAACGAACAGTCCGCATATGAATAAGGCTCTTGGGGCATATATATTTGCTGCAGGATCATATATATTTGTTGGAACTATATTTGAATTATTTGGAGTACAGGTGATGACAACAGGAGGCAATCCGATATCACTACCAGCCCCACTCTGTGATATTAATGGAGCAATCGCAATGGGTGTATTCTCATATGGTTTCATAATGTCAGGTGGTATAAGGAATAATAAGATAAAGGGAGTTGGTTTGACATTAAAGGAATTTTCACTTCCAATATCTATGAGTTTCCGACTTTTCTGCGCACTCTTGTCAGGAGCATTGGTTACAGAATTAGTTTACTATAGTATTATGCTGAGCTTTGTGCTTCCAGTACTTGTTGCTGTTCTGTTTACATTGATTCATGCAGTAGTGCAGGCATATGTCCTTACGATGCTTACATCTATTTACTATGGTGAGGTATCAGAGGTTCATGAGAAAAAGCAGAAAGATAAAGATAAGAATAAGGATAATAAGAAAAAGAAATCTGATGTGGCAGTAGAAATTTAGCCAGCAAAATGGATTGAAGATATATAAAATACGGAATAGAAAGAGGTATTAAAATGAAACTTTTAAAGAAATCTATTATAACAGTTGCATTATTATTTGCAGTATTTGCATTTTTCTCAGCAACAGTACCTGCGGTTGCTACATATGCGGCAGGTGAGACAACAGAGGCAGAGGAAACTGAAGAAGATGCAGGCAGTTCTACAGGTGCTAAGGCAGTTGCAGCAGCTATCTCAATCGGTGTTGCTGCAGGACTTGGTACAATAGGTATGGGTCTCTGTGTTGGTAAGTCAGCTGAAGGTATCGCTCGTCAGCCGGAGGCAGAGGGCAAGATTAGAACATCTATGATTCTTGGTATCGTATTCATAGAGACAGCTGTTCTTTATGCACTTGTTGTTTCAATTCTGATTATATTCGTCCTATAGCGGGATATAAGTTTTATTACTATATATGATAAATTTATATTTATTGTGTTACGTTGTTTATTAATTAACAGTATGTGAGGTAAGAAAATGCCATTAGGAATAGATTTTACACAGATTTTTCTGCATATGTTCAATGTAGTTCTTCTCT
>CACZRU010000091.1 GCA_902783605.1 uncultured Lachnospiraceae bacterium | reverse complement strand
CCAAAACACCTGAAGAGATAAATAAGATAAATACCCAAAACACCTAAAGAAATAAATAAGATAAATACCCAAAACACTTGAGGGAATGTTAGGATAAATATGGAGTTTTAAAATGACCATTTGGAATCCCTGGCATGGATGCAAGAAGCTTAGTCCCGGGTGTGCAAATTGTTATGTGTACAGAAGGGATGAAAGTATTGGCAAGGATGCCTCTATAGTTACTAAAACAAATGATTATAATCTTCCGTTAAAGAAGAACCGTCAGAAGGAATATAAGGTCACACCGGAAGACGGAGTGGTGTACACTTGTATGACTTCTGATTTTTTTCTGGAAGAGGCGGATGAATGGCGCCAGGGGTGCTGGGATATAATACGGGAAAGAAGTGATCTTGAGTTCTGTATTATCACAAAGAGAATCCATCGCTTTAAGGATTGCATTCCTTCGGATTGGGGAGATGGCTGGGAAAATGTAACCATCTGCAGTACCTGCGAGAATCAGGACAGGACAGATTACAGACTTCCCATATTGCTAGAAATGCCAATCAAGCATCGAAATGTTATATCGGAACCGATGCTTGGTGAGATCGATATGTCAAAGTACCTGGAAACAGGTCTTATCGAACATGTCACCTGTGGTGGAGAGTCGGGTCCAAATGCTCGTCCATGTGATTTCAGATGGATCAAGGAAGTACGGAGAAAGTGTATCCGTGCAGGAGTATCATTTACATTTAAGCAGACCGGCGCAGTTTTTATAATGGACGGAAAGACTTATCAAATAGACCGAAGCCTTCAAATGGCGCAGGCAAGAAAATCAGGTTACAGCTATACTCCGGGAATGGGAATGGCGAACCTTATATCATATACACTTCCAGAACGGACGGAACTCTTTAACAGACTAGCAAAGTCAGACTTCAGGAGTAGATTTCATTTGTCTGCTAAGGATAAAGAATATGTTAGAGACAAAGGAATGGATGTGATCAGGAGTCACGCTGCAGACTTCGTCGCAAAACGTCTCGCTCCTGAGAATCCGGAAAATGATGGCAAACAGACACCGATGAAGGGACATCCAGTATTTATAGCACAGCATGCAACAGCCTGCTGCTGCCGAGGCTGCCTGGAGAAATGGCACCACATTCCAGCTGGCAAGGTACTTGATCAGAAGGAACAGGAATACATAGTGGATGTGCTGATGGATTGGATTGAAGGGGAAAACCAATAAAATGGAGATGGAGTAGAGAACAATGTTTGAACGTATTGAATACACAGTTGAAAAAATTGATGGAGATTATGCTTATTTGAAGAATGAGTCAGAACCTGAAGAGGAACTGAAATGTGTTGCCAGAGCACTCTTACCTGAGGAGATATCAGAAGGAACAAAGCTGGCATATGAGATGTTTCAATATAGCATAGTATAGTAGTTGTGCATGGCGAATGCAAAGAGGGGCTCATTCCCCTCCGCCGTACTCTTTACGAGGATATTGTATGGATGAGAATAAACGAAGATGGCTGTATTCCAGAGATAACCTGGTGAAAACGATCAGGTCACTTGGCTTTCCTGACGAACTTGGTGAAGCAGTCGTAAAGAATCTTGGAAGCCCTAAGGCGATGGACAGAATGACGTCATATCTGACCAATATGAAGCCGACCACACCCGAGCTGGTTGTGGATGAAATGCTCTCCATTCGCAGTGAGATAGAAGCCTGGAGAGTCAAAAAAGACAGCGAAGATGCAAATGCCAAGTATAACGAGATGCTATATTACGGCTTAGGAAACGAAGATGACGTGGAAGGCATGGATGGAGTGGATGACGGGGATGATTGTTAAGAGATAATAGATAATAAACTATGGGGGTAGCAACATGTCTAATTATATTCAAAGAATCGAAGTGTTTCAGGATACATTAGCTTGGATAAAGTCTGATAAGGATTTGTCAGATTCAGTAGATAAGGCAAAGAAGAAAACAGAGGTTTTCTATGAAGATGAGTATCCAAGTTTTGAGGCTGATAACACATTCGATACAGAAATTACAGTAACAAGAAATAGGTCATTCCAGGCTGCAATGAGGCTTGTTTCGGATAATCCTGGCAGTAAAGTTGCTGTGATGAATTTCGCAAAT
>CACZRU010000090.1 GCA_902783605.1 uncultured Lachnospiraceae bacterium | reverse complement strand
GGGAAATGTAACAAATATGTCAAAAAAGAGTCAACACAGAATGAACTTTTTGTGATATACTCTTCCTTGCATTTTAATAAACTTATACGTTGATCTTTGGGAGAAATCTGATGTTTAAAGTTTGGGGAAAACTTATGAAAGAAAACCGTATGGTTAAAGATATGACGGTTGAACTGCCGGGAAATGATATGTCCCGCACAAAGAAAGTATATAAAGCACTGGAAATGATATGCGACGAATTCGACCTCGCCGTTCCAGTCTGGCTTGATTCAAATAAAAAAGAATTTATAGATAACGCAAGAACCTACTTCCGTGATGTTAACTTTATTGAAGCTATAGAATTCGACTACCTGGACTTCCACGTAATCGAAGAAGATCATATATGGGAGTAGGTCTAGATCATCTTAGTTTCTATATAATTAATTCCACATTTTCCAGCTGTTTTTTCAGAAATCTGGATTGTTACTTCTTCTGCTATCCGCTCTGGGATTATAGCGTGGATCACTACCTTTTCGGTGTAACCAACTTCATAGCTTACTCCCTCAGCATTATCCAGAAGATACTTGACCTTATCGAAATCTCCATATTCGAGATCGATGTCATATATATTTGAAAGACATATTGTCTTCTTCTCCGCTGCATTTACCGCTTCTTGAGCAGCCTGAGTATAGGCTCTCACGAGTCCTCCTGTTCCAAGCAGTACTCCACCGAAATAACGAACAACTATAATAACAATATTACTGATTCCAGAATTTGAGATCACATCAAGGATTGGCTTTCCTGCTGTCCCTCCAGGTTCCCCGTCATCAGAGAACTTCAGGCTTGGATTAGTTTCTCCTATGCTGTATGCATAGCAGACATGCCTTGCCGAGTAATGCTCTTTCCTGATTGCATTGACCAATTCTCGTGCCTCTTCTTCAGTTTCAACATTCGCAGCCGTTCCAAGAAAACGTGATTTCTTGATAACAACCTCTGAAGTTCCTGTTTTTGTTACTCTAATTCCTTCTTGCATTTCGTTCTTTAAATTTAACTATTATTTATCCTAGTACATAAAGATTCTTATTAAGATTCTTGGGGCTGAATCCCTCAGAATGACACATGACCAAGTTTTTCAAACTACCCAGACTGAAGCTTTACTTAAGAAGTTTTACTTTAGTAGTTTTTTAAGCTCGTCCATGAATGTGTTCACATCCTTGAACTCTCTATATACAGAAGCAAAGCGAACATAAGCTACACCATCAAGATCCTTGATCTTATCCATAACAATCTCACCGATTGTATTGCTGTCAACCTCTTTTGACTCAAGGTTGTAGATTTCGGACTCGATCTCATTTACGCAGGCCTCAATCTTTTCCATTGGCACCGGCCTCTTATGACAGCTGCGAATAAGTCCCTTAAGTATCTTGTCTCTGCTATATGGTTCCCTGGTTTTATCCTTCTTAATTACCATAAGAGGAGTTGCTTCAACCTTCTCAAATGTTGTAAATCTCTTTCCACATACATCACACTGGCGACGACGTCTGATAGATGTATTATCATCTGCAGAACGGGAATCTATAACTCTTGTTTCTTCATTTCCACAAAATGGACACTTCATACTCTTCTACCTCACATACTTCTTATATAGAAATTTGATAAGAATTCTTTATATAAATTTAGTTATACGAATTCTTTATACGAATTTCGTGCCTGCAAAAACATTTTCCCAAAATGATTCTCAGAGGCACTATATATAGTAACAAAAAAGGGGCAAGGTTGCAACCTATACCCCTATTTTGTGTTATTATTTTTCTGCTTTACTTAACCGGCTAAATATTTTCTCCATTGGATTCTATCACTTCTCTGTACCAGTATCCTGAATCCTTGATGATTCTGCTCTGGTCGCGATAATCAACATGTATGAGACCGAATCTCATATCATAGCCCTGTGCCCATTCAAAGTTATCCATTGCTGACCAGTATAGGTAACCCATAAGTGGAACCCCATCTTCCCCGGCCTTCTTGTATTCCTTCAAATATCTATGCATGAAATCGATTCGCTGTGGATCATGTACCTTGCCGTCCAGTGAAACAGTATCATTTACAGCCATTCCATTTTCTGTCATCAGGATTGGCAGCTTATATCTTTCATATACAAACTTTGGTGACCAGTACATAACTCTTGGATCAATAACCCAGCCCATTGCGTTACGAGCGATTCCCTGGTACTCATTGTCCATATATCCTTCTTCAACATGATCAGCCGCACTGTAATATATGTTCATACCATAGAAATCTATAGGCTGAGATATAAGTTCCATATCACCCTCTGCTGGAACCACCATATCATCTCCAAAAATTTCATATGCGTCATCAGGATACTTGCCAAGCACTATTGGATCTGAGTAAATAGCCAGCGAGAAGAACATATCATTTAGTGAAAAGCTTTCTTTTCTGGCGGCCTCGATGTCCTCTGTTGAATCTGACTTTGGTATACGAACTGGTGCAATAGGTGCGATACCTATCTTCGGCTCAGTCTTAGCATTCTCTCTAATATACTTCACTGCTCTTCCATGTGCCAGAAGATAATTATGAATCATACGAAGGATTGTCCTGTTGTCACAATGAAGAAATGGAGCATGTCCTCCAAACCAGTATCCATTTCCGATGAAACACTGTGGTTCATTGAAGGTTATCCAATAGTGAACTCTGTCTGAAAGTGCATCCACCACTGCCTTTGTATATTTCTCAAACCAGATTGGGAATTCCGAATTACCATATGCACCCTTAAGATACAGTTCATAAGGCAGATCCCAATGAAACAAAGTTATAAGCGGTGTAATGTCATTTGCAAGAAGCTCGTCCACCAGATTACTGTAAAATTCTATCCCCTTTGGATTTATCTCTCCGTCACCATCTGGAATTATTCTTGCCCAGCTGATTGAGAATCTGTAATATTTAATACCCAGCTCCTTGAAAAGCTTAATATCTTCCTTGTATCTGTGATAGTGGTCACATGCTACATTACCATTTTCATTATGCATAACCCTGCCACTGACAGAGGTAGTTACATCCCAGATATTCAGCCCCTTGCCGTCCTCATTAAATGCACCCTCAACCTGATATGATGCAGTCGCTGCTCCCCACATAAAATCTTTTGAAAAACCCATAATACCCGTCTCCTTATTACTACCTGGATACGAAGCCAAAACTCAATAATTATATAAAATATATATTGGATTTATACTGAATTAGCGTCATATCACTAAAGTCAATTACCTGATATTTTCTTGTTGAAAATACCAAATATAATTATAACAAATAATCCATCAACTATGCGACCGTAAATTTGTGTTTTATATTAAAAAAGTTATTATTCCAAACGCTTTTCCAAATACTCTTCCTTATGCCATTCACAGTGCCCTAGTCCTGCAGTCCATCCCACTCCTCATACAGAGCCTCCAGCTTCTCTTCTGCCTCCTGTTTCTTTTTAGACAGTTCCATGAGTAGTTCTACATTTGTTCCATTGGATGGATCACTTAGCTGAGCATCAATTTCTTCTATCTCATTTTCAGTTTTCTCTATAGCGGACTCAACTCGCTTCAGTGCATTTTCGCGTTTCCTCTGTTCTGCATAGGAAGCCTTCTTATTCTCATACTCCAGACGCCCTGCAGATTTGCCCGCTCCTGCTGCCGATACTCCTGCTGCTCCTCCTGAACTACCAGTGGCATTACCATTTGCATCTAGCGCTGTTATCCCCAGTTCTGCTGCCAGCTCTGGATGCTGTACAGCAAAATGATGATCCTTATTCTCTTCATAATAATCGTAATCACCGGTATAGTTCGTCAGTACATGTTCACGCAGTTCGAGAATCCTGGTTGCTGTCTTATTGATAAAGTATCTGTCGTGGCTAACATACAGCACAGTACCTGTGTAGTCCTTGAGTGCATCCTCAAGAATTTCCTTTGACGGAATATCCAGATGGTTAGTAGGTTCATCAAGAATGAGGAAGTTGGCAGGTGACAGCATCAGCTTTGCCAGCGAAAGTCTTCCTCTCTCTCCACCTGACAGGTCTCCAATCTTCTTGAACACATCCTCTCCGGTAAAAAGAAATGCAGCTAATACATTTCTGATTCTTGTATTATTCATATCTGGAAATGAGTCTGACATCTCGTCAAATATAGACTTATTTACATCCAGGTCGTGATGTTCCTGATCAAAATAACCTACTCTGACCTTTGCACCTAAAGTCACATTTCCAGCGTCCTTTGCCAGTTTTCTAGCTATAATCTTAATGATGGTGGTCTTACCAGTACCATTTCCACCAATCAGAGCAACATGCTCACCTCGTTTGATGTCCATCCCCAGCTCTTCAAAAAGCGTATTCTCTCCATAAGCCTTTGCCAGATTCTCCACAAGAAGAACATCTTCTCCGGATTCACATACAGGTTCCAGCTTCAATCTCATATCTGTAACTGTCTCTGTTGGCTTATCCAGTCTGTCTATCTTATCCAGCTTCTTCTCACGGCTCTCGGCTCTCTTAATAGACTTCTCACGGTTAAACTGCTTCAGCTTTGTAATAACCGCTTCTTCATGAGCAATCTCAGCCTGCTGCTTGATATAGGCATTCATCTGAGCCTGTCTTCTTTTAGCCTTTTCTTCACTATAGTAAGAATAGCTGCCGTTATAGATTCCAGACACGCCCTGATCTATCTCTATTATCTTATTGGTAATC
>CACZRU010000089.1 GCA_902783605.1 uncultured Lachnospiraceae bacterium | reverse complement strand
TTTTTCGATCCATAGCCTGTTTTACACTATATCTCTTCGGTGGCATTCCATACTTTTTATTAAATGCTTTAGAAAAGTAGCTCATATTATTGTAGCCGGATTTTATAGCCACATCCGTTACACTAAGGCCACCTATGCTAAGAAGATTTGCAGCATATTCCAACCGCTGATCTTGAACATATTCATGCAGTGATACCCCATACAAACTACGAAATAGTCTTGTAAGCTTGCTCTTACTAATTCCAATTTCCTGTGCCACTTTGAATTGCCCAAAATCCTCATAAGGATTCAACTGGATTCTCTCCCTAAGTTCTTCCATGACCCGGATATCATCATCATCAATTTTTGCAATATCCAAAGTCTTTTCTTCATCATTATGAAATACTCCATACAAAACAAGTGCTGTAAGCTCAATCATTTTCCCTTCAAGAAAAATCCCCTTAAACTCTTTATATTTGTCTGCACTATCTATCTCCGAAAGAATCCTGTACATGTCCGGTGTTATGGATGTCTTGGAAACTTTAGTATATAGATAATTTTTCATCTGCTCTGTATTGATATCAGGAAAATATTTCACCAAAAGCTCTTCAAATATTTCAGTTCTCATCTGAAGGCTTTTAAACTTAAAGACTGTCCCTCCTTTATATCTCATGGATGAACTATCATCATTATTCCTATATATGCACACCTCACCGCGATTCATTGATATCTGCTGAAAATTCGCTCCATCCTCAAAGCCCTTATTCCACTGAATATCCTGATTCAGGTTAAAGAATATCTGGATTTCATCTTTCTTCCGATTTCCGCTTTTTCGGGCATCCATATCCTCATTAAACATCAGGCTCCAATCATAATAATCAATCCTGCCATCCGACTTCTGACACAATATGTCCATAACTCCATAATCAGACGGAAACTGAGAATATCCATCAGCAATTTCATATAATTCTTTGTCTTCAAAAACGCCTGTCTTATACATCCTGTCAACCCACTTATTTATGCCATGACCGGAACATCTTTCTTTTCAAAATGCTTTCTAAGAATAAGATAACCAATCAACACTCCAACTGCTGCAAGTACGAAAACTATCACTGTCGAAACAATCCCCATTGCTCCAGATGTATATTTAATCATCTCATCCATAGCCTCAGGTGTCTGACCTCTTGATATCCACTCTTCTCTATAGCTCTCCATAAAGAACATGGACGGAATAATTGAACCAAATGCCTGTCCCACATGGAAAATACCTGATGCAATAACAACCTTCCATAATGCCGGACTATTCTCTCTTGATGCTATAAGATCTGCAACCAAAGCTCCTAACATAGATGTGATCACCCATGGCAGATAGCCAGCTCCCATTATGGAAAATATAACCATGCATATTGCCTGCATGATCATAAACTGACCGAACTTTCCAATCTTTCTTGTAATAAAGAAAAAGATTGAGCCAGTGATCAGACCGCATAAACCTGGACTTATGGCATGTCCCATAGGTCCAATGATCATTGTACCCATACCGGATACTGTATAAAGGATCAGGTAAAGCGCAGAGATAAGCGCCACCATTACGATGTCTTTAATTTTAAGTTTTTGCATTTATATATCCTCCTGCATTTTATTAAATACTTTATTTAATCTGAAAAGAGTTTCCTCTCTCAGAATAAAATCGTCTTTAATTTTCCCTTCATCCAGGAAAATGATTCTGTCAGCTATATGTCTTATAAACTCATAGTCATGTGAGATAACAAGAACTCCCGCCTTGTCCTTGAGTTTCTTTATCTCCTCCGACACACGCTGCATACTGTAAACATCCAGACCACTTGTAGGCTCGTCGAATATTATGATATTTCTATCACACAGCATAGCCATTCCAATCTGCAGTCTCTGTTTCTGTCCTCCCGAAAGATCAAATGGATGTTTATTTCTATATGGTCCCAGTCCCAGATAATCAGTAATATCTCTAATCTTTTCCGGACTATTCTTGACCAGAGTCATCTCATTTACTACAGAAGTACCAAAGAGCTGATAATCCGGATCCTGCATGATAAAAAATGGCAGACCATCTGTTTTTACCTTTCCCTTGTCCGGTTTCAGACTCTTACATAAAAGCTTTGCAAGCGTTGTTTTTCCGGCGCCGTTACTACCAATAAGGACTGCAATCTCGCCCTTATTTATGGTGAGATTTACATCCTGCAAAATGTGCTTATAAGAAACATTTTTCATCTCTCCCACGGCTTTATCACTAATGATACTTTCCTCAAATGGAATATCTATGGAAAAGATATCAAAGCTTCTCGTATCATAATTTCCATTTCTGAATTCTTCTTCACTATTACAAACAGTAAGCTTCCCCTTATCCATAAAGAGAACCTTATCGATTATCCCATTCAGATAATAAAATCTATGATCAGCTACTATGATGGTGTAGCCTTCTTTTTTTAGCTTATCTATGATTCTTCCCAGTTTCATGGAATTGCCGTAGTCCAGATTCGCAGACGGCTCATCAAAAAGCAGCAGCTTCTGACTCATGGTCATGGATGAAGCAAGAGCTATCATCTGTCTTTCTCCACTGGAAAGAGAAAATATATTTCTGTCTAACAGTCCATCAAGACCGAATTCCTGAGACAGCTCTTCTAATCTCTTATCCATCTGTTCTTTAGTAAATCCATAATTCTCCATAGGAAATACCAGCTCTGCTGTGGTATTGTCCGTAAAGAACTGAGATCTAGGATTCTGGAATACCGAACCAATGTGGGTATTCAACTGATGCATCTTTATCTTTGAATAATCATTTCCTTCTATAGCAAGGAGCCCTTTCAGCTCACCCTCGGTTATAGCTGGGATAAGTCCATTAAGACATTTAAGAAGTGTTGATTTTCCACTTCCACTATTTCCTGTAAGAAGTACAACTTCCCCTTTTTTTATATCAAAATCAACATCATAGATTCCTTCCACCGAATCCTGATATTTGAAAGAAAGCTTTTCCGCTTTTACCACTATCTCGCTGTTTCTTAAAGCATTTTCTGCCATACCACTCCTCCTGCTAGTCCGATAACGAAAACTGAAAGAATAAGAATATCTGTTATCCTTATCTTCTCTTCAAAATATGATGACCTTCTCATAGGTGCATCAATTCCTTTTACCAGACCTGCTGCAGTTACTTCCTCGGCTAAAGCTGCACATCTAAAAAGCTGAGGAACTATGAAGTACTGGAAGCTTTTTATCGGTTTCTTCCAAGTAAAGCTAATGCCTCTTAATCTCATGGATTCGGTAATATAGCTGAACTCACGCCTGAATGTTGGAATATATTTCAAGGTTATTGTTACTGCTACCACCAGAACTCTTGGCACTCGCATTGTTTCCAGTGCTGAAAGCAGCTGTGCAGAATTGTATTTACTAATAAGCATTGCCGCCAGAGCTATACAAGGCACAGACTGGGCTATAACTATAAAGAAAAGCCCTATGAACTGAAGACTCTCATGATCCATAGACAGCCAGTATATTCCCATCATCGCAAACCATACTGCAAGAAGCGTAACCACCCTCTTGATCTTTCCCATAACCAACATCAGGGTTGCTGCAAAAACAAGAAGAAACACCTGAAGATAGCTTCCACTAAGGAAGATATACATAGACGGAGCTATGATATTTACGATTATTAAAACTATGGGATTGACCTTAAGAGCTTTCATTTTCTTACTCCAATTTATTCAGGATTTTATGTATCTTTTTTATCAGATTATATGTATATAATATCTGTTAGATATATCTAATTCAGTAATATAAAATATACCACCTGACAGTTTTTGTCAAGTGGTATACTATATATTACATTTATTCTATTTATTATTCCAAGCCCTTCAAAGTTTCAACCATATCAAGCTTCTTTATCTTCTTTGAAAACAGTACACTTACTGCAACTGCAACAACCAGAATAAATGCTCCCGATAAAATATACAGATACATTGGAACATTAATATAGTAATCAAAATTATCTCCATTACTGTTCATCATAGCTGTAAGCGACGGTTTTCCAAATGGGACCCCCAATATAATTCCAAGCACGGCAAACCAGATATTTTCCTGATTCAATATTCGCCTTATCTTCCTGGTGGAAAGACCCATAACTTTAAGTGTGGCAAATTCTTTAAGTCTCTCATGGAAGGAAAGATTTCCGGAATTATAAAGAACTACTACCACAGTAATTATCGAAAAGAGCATCATCATATAGAAAAGATATTTGATAACTTCATATCCATCAACAAAGGCTTTCTTGATTTTTTCCATATCATAGACACCAGATACGCCTTCCCGTTCATCATATTTCATTATATTCTTCTTTGTTATAATGGAACTCGGAACATATTCACATCCTGTTTTCTCAAAATCCTCTCGCAGGATCGTGATACCTGCTATTTCAGGTGTTCTGTTTATTAGTCCAACCTCTGACTCATACCAGTCATTTTTTGAATAAATATGCCAATATATCTTATCGCCGACTCCAACTTTCATTTCCTTCGCTAATCGACTGGTTATTGCAACTTTTCCCGGTATCATGGATGTAATATTGGTTTCCTCGTCAGTTATATTCTGAAGTCCCTTTCCTTCAATCACTGTTATGGTCTGCTTATATTTTTCCATTGATGGAGCATTTGGTGTTTTGGCTAATTCTACCTGATCAGACATTATCATCTCGCCATCCACCTCATCACATAATTCATCAAAATATTCTAGCTTTTTATCATCTGAAAGTACCATCTGATAATCATAATTCTGTAATTTATCGAAGTTCCAGTCTACAACATCATCAACCAGTATGTAACATCCAAATGCATATATTACAAGAACTGTTCCCAC
>CACZRU010000088.1 GCA_902783605.1 uncultured Lachnospiraceae bacterium | reverse complement strand
GTGACGAAGCAGTAAGGATAGGAGTTGTAATCTCCAGGAATCCATGCTCGATCATGGCACTTCTAAGAGCTGCAACTACATTACATCTCATCACGATATTGTTCTTGACCTCTGGATTACGAAGATCAAGATAACGATACTTAAGACGGAAAGTCTCATCAGCTTCTCTTGAGTGATTGATCTCAAATGGAAGCTCAGCATGATAGCTCTTTCCTAGTACCTCGATTTCCTCAGGAACGATCTCAATCTCTCCTGTAGGAATCTTATTGTTGATACTGCTTCTCTCACGAACAGTACCTGTTATCTTAAGTGTTGACTCCTTGTTAAGTGGCTTGATCACAGACATCATCTCCTCTGTCTCCACAACCACCTGAGTAATACCATAGAAATCACGCATTACTACAAAAGCAAGGTTTCCACCAACTTCTCTTACATTTTCCATCCAGCCAACGATGGTAACCTTCTCGCCAGCATTTTCTTTTCTCAGTTCACCACAAGTATGGGTTCTTGACTGCATTTTATTCGTCCTCCGTTAGTTCTCTTATTTCTAAACATTTTTTGACTAAGATTCTTCGCTGCGCTCAGAATGACATTAATATGTGTATTCGGAACCAGGTCCCATTTGCACACACTTGAACCTAGAAATCTCTGTCTGCGAAGAATTCTACAAACTCTGTGTATCCTTCTTCCTGCATCTTTTCTTTCTGGAATTTTTTATTTTTCTTCATTATAGATACATTTACGATAACGCCCTTGTCTCTCTCTTCTTTTGCAAGAGCCATAATCTTCTGCATCTTTTCAGCCGGCATGTTCTTCTCTATGAGATATGCTTTTCTTGCTCCAGTACCTGGCACCTGGAAATCATTCTCCAGGAGAAGCATTACAATTCTCTCAAAGCCAATTGAAAATCCTACTGCAGGTGTTGACTGCCCAGTGAACTTGCCGATCATTTCATCATAACGGCCACCACCACCAACTGAACCACCGTACTCATCCATGGATATTTCGAAAATAGGTCCTGTATAGTAGGACATTCCACGAACAAGAGTAGGATCAAAGCTGATACCAAAGTCAGCAGCCTTAGCACCTTCAACACTTGTGATTATTGTTGAAAGGTTATCAGATACCTCTTCATCTAGATAATCGCCAAGTGTATCCTTAATGGACTTAATATTCTCAATACTAAGCTTAGCTTTATCAGCACCTGATACCTTTGCTTCTTCCTGATCCTGGCCTTCATCATTAACCAGCTTAGCATATAGACCAAGGTACTTCTCAACAGTATCAGCATTAAAGCCTTCCTTAAGAAGTTCTTCCTTAACACCCTCAAGACCAATTTTGTCCATCTTATCCAGAATGATAAATACTGTATCATAATCCTCTTCAGCAAAACCACTGTAAGCCGCCATTGCCTTAAGGATTCGTCTGTCATTTATTCTAATAGTAAAGTTTTTGAAATCCAGTTTGCCAAGAAGTGTTGTTGTTGCGAGAATCAGTTCTATCTCAGCAATAATACCTGGCTCGCCGAGGATATCTATATCACACTGCATAAACTGGCGATAACGACCTCTCTGTGGACGGTCTGCACGCCAGACATTTCCCATCTGAAGAGCCTTAAATGGGGAAGGCAGATCATTTGCATTATTTGAATAGTACCTTGAGAGTGGAAGTGTAAGGTCATAACGAAGACCACAATCTGCAAGTGAACCCGCATCGAGACCAGCACCCTCATCTGAATCATTTCCTGCTTCCACCAGCTTCTGTGCAGCTGATGTAAGCTTGTCGCCTCTCTTCATCACCTTAAAGATAAGCTTCTCATTTTCACCACCCTGATTACTGGAAAGGTTCTCTATATGCTCAACCGCAGGAGTTTCCACTGAGGTAAATCCAAAAGTCTTATAAGTTTCCTTGATAAGGCCAATGGCATAGTCTCTAATTTCCATCTCCCTTGGAAGTATATCCTTCATCCCCGTAACGGGTTTCTTCTTCATAGCCAATTTATTTTCCTCCATATATTAATTCATTTATCATTGATTCATATATCAAAAGTCATATGTGCAAAATATACCCTGCCCAAGGCCCAAGATGCACATTAGCTCAGGCTCCTGGAGTCAATCCCCTGGACTTTACGCTCAAGCATCTCGTCGATTCGCGAAATGTATTCTTCGACATTCTTAACATTTTCAACTCTGTCTATTCTTGTTACCTGACCATCTTCGGTTGTAAGAAGTCTGGTAATTGCTCCTGCACCAGCAGCAAAGGTATCAAGCCGCTCTTCCATTATAAGGATATTGTAAATACATTCAAGCCCTTTCTTGGCATAACCCACATTTTCCAGGTTGCCCGCAATATTCTTCTGTCTGTACAGATAGTACGGCTCCATGCCTGACTCCGAAGCTCTCCTAGCAGCAAGAGAAAGCATCTCATCCATATCCTTATTAATCTCATCTCTGTATTCTCCAAATCTTTCATTCAGCCTGGCCGATCTTTTAATAGCTAGCGAATGAACTGTAAGCGACTCCGGATCCATCTTCTCAATCTCATCAAGAGTATACTGCATATCACTGATGGTCTCACCTGGAAGGCCAGCAATAATATCCATATTTATATTACTAAATCCCACCTTACGTGCTTCTCTCACCGCCATCTTTATATCGGCCGGAGTATGGGCTCTTCCAATAACACGGAGGGTATTTGCATTCATGGTATGTGGATTTATGCTGATTCTGGTACAGCCAAATTTCTTCATGACCTCCAATTTTTCTCTCCTGATACTGTCTGGACGGCCAGCCTCAATAGTATACTCCCTTAAGGCATCCAGGTCAAAAGTATCCTTTATACATGTCAGAAGATTCTCCAGCTGTTCAGCCGAAAGAGAAGTCGGTGTACCGCCACCAATGTAGATTGCCACCAGATTTCTGTTTCTATTAAGGAAGGCAATATTTCGAAGCTCCTTCTTCAGCGTTTCAACATATTCATCTACCTTCGCATGATACTCATTTATCGGATAGGCCGCAAACGAACAGTACAGACAGCGTGTCGGGCAAAATGGTATTCCTATATACAGACAGTAATCAGTAAGTGGATTCACCGTCTTCATGACGCTCTGTTCCTTCATTGCAACCTTTGTTGCCAGCTCTGCCTTTTCATGAGAAGTGTCGTAAGTATAGTTGTAATACTCCAGTATCTCTTCCTTGATTTTACCTTTATTCAGCGCTGAAGTAGCTATCTTTGTAGGTCTCATACCTGTAAGACTTCCCCAGGGAAGAGTTCTTCCTGTGTAGTTAGAAAGCAGTCTGTAGATTGCCAGCTTCAGCTTATTCCTGTATTTTGCTCTGTTGGTGTAGTCACCATAAACATAGGCCGTATATAGCACATGACCATTTTCCTCAAGTCTAAGACTTGTTGTCTTTTCATCAAAAAGAGCAGTTATCATAAGTGTAAAATCCGAGAACATTTCTCTCGTATAGCTTGCCACCTCTTCCGGCTTTGCTCCCTTTATCTTCTCACCAAGAAAGAAGGCCGCAATCATCGCCCTTAGATCCACTTCGTATTCAGTATCATTTTGAACCAGCAGTATCATATGCACTTCCTCCTTGTATAGAATCTTACTTGTATAGAATCTTATTTGTTTAGAATCTTAAAATCTTTGAGCCTATAAAAAAAGACTCCGGAACATAGAATAATTATATAATCTGGGTAATATCTGTCAACCCTTTAAGGCGTATAAGCACTATACTATAAATATATAAAAACAAGCATTCTGGTGACATATAAATACATCATCAGAATGCTTGATATTTATTCTTAAATTAATTCATGATGTGCGCATGCTTTTTACTACTGGCATGTTTACTACTAGCATGTTTACTACTGGCATGTTTACTACTGGCATGCTCCATCAGCTCCTACCCAGTAGCCGTCCACATACTTGCTGACTGCCAGATAGCCGCTAGCCTCAAAGTAGTAGCATGAACCATTGATCCATACCCACTGTGATACTGGGTACCAGCCAGATTCATCCTCGAACCACCAGCCTGTTGCATCGCTCTTCCACTCGCCGTGGTAGCCATCTACTAATGCACCATCAGATCCAAGCCAATAACCATCACGATATTCTGAATAATCAAGATAACCACTATCAAGGAAATAATACCAATTTCCGTCTATCTTCACCCACTGTGAATTTGCGTACCAGCCTGAGGTATCCTCAAACCACCAGCCTGAACTGTTGCATTTCCACTCACCCTTTGGCTCATAGCTTGCATTCCCTTCAGAATCATACCACTGACCATCTATCCACTCATTTGAAGGCTTATTCTTTTCAGCTTCCTTTTTGGCTTCTTCCTCAGCTTTCTTAGCATCCTCCTCAGCCTTCTTAGCAGCCTCTTCAATAGCCTTTATCTTATCTTCAGCATCTGTAAGCTTCTTGAGAGTTTCGGCATTTACCTTCTTCTTCTGATCTTCAGTAAGCTCATCATAAGCCTTACGAGCAGCCTCAACAGCTTCCTTGTCAGACTCAGCCACCTTGTCAGCAGCTGGAAGTTTATTAAGCACTTCCTCTACCTTCTTTGCTTCTTCTGTATCCTCAATATCTTTTATTTCGCCCTCTGCCTTTGCAACAGCATCCTGAAGAAGCTGGAAGGCATCAGCCACTTCTTTATCATCAACATTATTCTCAGCTACAGTTTCTTCAGCCTCATCAATTGCGCCATAAAGCTCATCAGCTATATCTTTATACTTATCCTTGATGCTGTCATAATAATCCTGCGCATCCTTAATAGCCGCTTCAAGGTCCTTCTTCTCTACAGGTGATACTGTAATCTTGATATCCTTTGTTGCCTCATTGTAATTCATTCTGGCACTGGCTGTAACAGTTACTGTAGCTTCACCTACCTTCTTTGCCTTAACTTCACCTGTCTCCTCATCAAGTTCAATGAAATCCTCACCCTCCTTGATCTTATATGATATAACACCCTTACCGTCAGTTTCAGCATTTATACTTTTTGTTTCACCATATTTAAGTTCAACATCCTCAGCCGTAATAACCTGATCTACATAGTCTCCCCAGACAGCATAAAGAGTTATATTTTTATCCGGAACAGCTATTTCCTGAGCATCATCGTATTCAACTTCCCCGTTGTCAGCCTTATCCTTATCTGATGCCCATCCCATGAAGGCACTATTTTTTTTGGTAAATGTACATTCTCTTAGTGTTACGGTCTTATCCTCTCCCTGCACTCCAACTGTTTCAGCCATAGACCCACTTCCACCGTTTTTATCATAAATGATGTTAGCAAGTTTTATATCTCCTGCAGCCAGAGAAACACTCCTTGTTGTCTTTTCATTCTTTGCAAGTTCAATAGTCCACGACCAAGCAATTCCACTATCCGTATTAAGTAGAGATTGTATCGTACTATTATTAAACACATTTCCGTTGGCACTACTCCAAAGGCCTATCCACCTAGTTGTCAAATCCCCATTGGACTGCATAACAAAAGTGTTTTTAACATCCTCTTCATTTGTAGAATCCTTCATTATTATCATATCATCAATAATGTATACTGGAGCATAGTCTTGATTTCCAATCATCGTATCGCCCCAGGTACCAAGCTGTAATGTTACTGCTTTGTCATTTGTATTTTCTATATTATATGTTATCCTTACAGAATCATTTAAAAGTGTTGCATCAATCGAAACTTTTACACCATTATTTTCATAATCTTTGCCAAGTGTAAAAACAGGTTCACCAGCCCCCGTATTAAGTAGTGAATAAACACTGTTATCATCCACCTTCATCATAGTTTTATAGCCTCTGTACTTACATGTGGTCATAATAGTTTTTCCTTCACTATCAATCCCCCAGACATCAAAGCCCTGTTTTCTGTTATCATCATTTGTATGGACATTGTAACCCATTTTACTATTCTGGTCTGACTGCGCTGTATCACTGCCATCTCCACTAGCCCAAGCATTCATACCCATGCCAGACATCATCCCAAACACCATGGATGCAGTCAGTGCCCCAACCATAAATCTCTTAAATACTTTTTTCATTATCCAATCCCCTTCTTGATAAGATTCTTCGCTACGCTCAGAATGACACTTTTATTTAACCTATCACTTTTATCCAGCTTTTAATTATTTTAGAACTATTCCTCAAATCAAAGATATCATCTAAACGCACAAAGCTAATTATAAATGATTCACTCAATATATCAATTCACACATTTGCACAATTCTATTTATATAGTTTCACCAATCAGAGTTAGCTGTGTTACCAGATATTCCTTCAAAATATTACTAAAACAATTTCTAATAAAATTAAAAAGCATTCCAGTATCTATCAAAGATACCGAAATGCTTTCTATGTTATGTGTAATATATTTTCTCATCTTCCAGTCTGATACATCCCAGCTTTCCTCCGAAACTAGAACCACAGTCGATCATGATCACCTTATCATTCTTTAGCCAAATTCCCTGTGTAGGTGAATCAGCTATGAACATAGTTGGAACATGCCCCACCAGAAGGCATTTGTCTAAATCTCTAATAACGACTGCCGGAGCCTCCCTCTGAATATACCCACAGATAAGAAACTGAAATGGATCTGCTGAGTAAGCCTGTTCTATTGAACGAATGACATCTATCGAACCATCCAGTTTCCTTACCAGACAGCTATAATGAAGTCCTGTGTGTGTGATCACCAACTCTCCACGGACTGGCGAATCAACCACCTTATAAATCGGAAGCCCTTCCAGCCAGGTCATAAGCTTCTCTTTCTCATTTCCGGAGAGTTTTTCCAGTTCCCTTATTGTATCTAGTCCACCATAGTTTTCTGAAGAATACCTCTCCCAGGGAAGAGTCCCTTTCATGTACATTTCCAGGAAAAGCTCATGATTACCCTTTATCACCAGTACATGACCAGGGTGCTGGTCTCTCATTTCCATTATCTCAAAGAAAAGACCGAGCGACCCCTTACCTCTATCGACGATATCACCATCGATTATCAGCACATCCTGTTCAAGATCAAGCTCTATTTTTTTCAGCATCTTGTGAAATGCTCTTGAAGCACCATGTATATCACTTATGACATAAGTATAACCCATTCTTAGAATTCTCCCTTACTTCCAATTATTTGAAGTAATAGTTATTCTCTTTTTCCCAGCCGATAGTTGTCTCAGAATCATGTCCCGGAAATACCCTCGTATCTTCCGGCAGGGTAAGAAGCTTGTTCTTGATATTATTCACAAGTGCTTCTGCATCTCCTGTCGGGAAGTCTGACCTTCCAATACTGCCATGGAACAGTGTATCGCCATCAAAGATTGAATTCAGTCCTGGCATGTAGTAGCACATTCCACCCTTTGTATGTCCCGGAACCTCGATACACTTTATCTTAATTCCTATCAGTTCTATCTCCTCTCCATCTTCCACAGTCTTGTCTGCCCTTACTGAAACACCTTCGCCCATAAAACTCATAGACAGATTTATAAATGGATCCTTCAAGATATCAGCATCATTTTCTCCAATATATATCTGAATATCCGGATACTCACTTTTTATCTTATCTGCAGCATCTACATGATCAAAATGACCATGAGTCAAAAGCAGTGCAACCGGCTTCGCACCTTTACTGTTTATCTCGTGCAAAAGTCTTACAGGATTTCCGCTGGCATCTATCATTATTGCTTCGTTTGTATCTTCATTTATGATTGTATAGCAGTTGGTTGCAACTGGTCCCAATGTAACTGCTGTCATCTTATACATAATCTTTACCTCCCTATCTTATCAATCAGTTTTGCCCCTAAAAACAAGACTTCATAGCTTAAAATCATTTCGTAATTTTTGAAATTGCAAAAGAAATTTCCTAATATAAAAATAAGCGCCGAACCATCGACGCTTATTATTATACCACTTTACTATATTTCAATTCTATATATTTCTCTAGCCCTGAGTTCTCTCGATATCAATTACTCCCTCGATGCTTCTAATCTTAGAGATAAGTGTATTCATCTCCAGCTTTGACTTAACACCGAACTGAACATTAATAGTCGATCTGCCCTGCTTGCTTACACGGCCTTCAATCTTTCTAATAGGAATCTCTGACTCCATGAAAATTTTGGTAATATCATGAATAAGTGCATTTCTGTCATTCGCATATACGTTGATATCAGCTACGAACTCATTTTCACGGCCGTCCTCATCAACCCACTCAGCATCAACAAGTCTTTCTCTTTCCTTTTCAGTGAGTCCGATAAGGTTTACACAGTCTGTTCTGTGGATAGAGATGCCTCTTCCTCGGGTAACGAAACCAAGTATTTCATCTCCCGGCACCGGCGAACAACACTTTGAGAATCGGAAATGAATATCCTCAACTCCATGTACCTTAATGCTTCCCTTTGAGTTGGAAACATGAAGCTCATTCATGCTTCCTTTTCTATTTATCTCATCAACAAGGTCATCATCATTGGCCTTTTCCTTATTGACAGTTCTATACTCCTCAAGGAGTCTGTTTACAATCTGTCCTTCCTTAAGTCCACCATGGCCAACTGATGCAAGAAGAGAATTCCAGTCAGAATGGTTATATCTCTTCATAGTTGGTTCCATATATTCAGGCTTCATAAGTTCAGCAAGAGGAATATTCTTACCCTTGCAGTAATTCTCTATAGCAGCCTTACCCTTAAGGATATTCTCATCCTTAAGCTCCTGACGGAACCACTGGTTAATCTTGGTTCTGGCCTGAGTACTCTTAACGCTGTTAAGCCAGTCCATGCTAGGTCCCTTAACATTGTTTGAGGTAATAATATCTACTCTGTCTCCAGAATGAAGAACTGTCTCAATAGGAACCTGTCTTCCATTTACCCTTGCCCCCAGCATACGGTTGCCGACTGCACTATGGATTGCGTAGGCAAAGTCGATGGTATTTGAACCCCTTGGAAGAGTGATGACATCACCCATAGGAGTAAAGCAGTATACCTGATCCTGAAACATATCCAGGTCTGTCTTAACTGCATTCATAAATTCCTTATTATCTTGTGTATCATTCTGCCACTCAAGAATCTCGCGGAGCCAGTTCATCTTCTCCTCTTCCTGAGTAACATTCTTGCTCCCACTCTCCTTATACTTCCAGTGAGCAGCGATACCATATTCAGCCGTACGATGCATATCGTAGGTTCTTATCTGAATCTCAAATGGGCGTCCACCATGACCGATCAAGGTTGTATGAAGTGACTGATACATATTTGCCTTTGGCATAGCAATATAATCCTTGAATCGCCCTGGGATAGGTTTATACTTCTCATGGATAATACCAAGTGCGGCATAACAGTCTCTTACTGATGCCACCTTTATACGAAGAGCAAAGAGATCATAGATCTGATCCAGAGTCTTGCCCTGAGTCTTCATCTTCTTATAAATACTGAAAAGATGCTTTACACGACCTTCAATCTGCGCCTCAATCTCGGCCTCTTTGATATATTCAGTAACCTCGTTGACCATGTCCTGAATGAATTCTTCTCTGTCTGTAATAATCTCATCAATTTCAGCCCTGAGATTAGCATAAATCTCCGGCTCAAGGTACTGCATACATAGATCATCCATCTCAACCTGGATACGAGAAATACCCAGACGATTTGCGATAGGCGCATAGATATCCATAGTTTCTCTAGCCTTCTCGATCTGCTTAGCAGCAGTCTGATACTGAAGAGTTCTAAGATTATGGAGTCTGTCCGCCAGCTTGATGATAATAACTCTGATGTCCTTAGCCATAGCCAGGAACATCTTACGGAGGTTCTCTGCCTGAATCTCAATCTTATCCTGAGAAAGATTGAGTTGTGTCAGCTTTGTAACACCATCAACCAGTGTTGCCACCTCTGGTGAGAATTCTCTCTCTATATCTTCCTTTGAATATTCAGTATCCTCTATAACATCATGCAGAAGTCCCGCAGCTATGGTCTCCTTATCCATTTCCAGCTCTGCAAGTATTATAGCAACACAGAGCGGATGAATAATATATGGTTCACCTGACTTTCTCTTCTGATCCTTATGAGCATCATCAGCAATGTGAAATGCCTTCTCTATCATTGAGAAATCATCTGAAGGATGATACTCCTTAATCTTCTCAACAAGAACCTTATAAATCTGACCGGGATCAGTAAAATCTTCAGGAGTAGCAAGAACACCTGTCCTGGCACTGTCATTAATAATTGCCTTGATTGGCTTTCTGTCCTCGTATTCAGTTTTCAAGTCCGAACTATGAAAAATCTTATTATCTGACATATTCCGCTCCTCCTTTCTAATATTTCTAAATAGTATTACTATTTAAAAATAAATACAATGAACCATAAGTTTAAAGTATAACATCTGTTTCTTAATAAAATAATATCGCTGATTATATACCTATTATTGCATTTAAACTACAAATTTAATGTATTTATTTTTAATAATTTTCTAGAATCTATTTTCTAAAATTTATTTTCTAGAATTTATTTTCTAGAATTTATTTTCTAGAATTTATTTTCCAGAATTTATTTTCTAGAATTTATTTTCCAGGATACTTTACTACTGACTCAACCTCATATCCTTCAAGCTTAGCTCTGCCATTAAGTCCTTCAAGCTCAAGAAGGAAAAGCATCTTTACTACTTCTCCACCAAGTTCAGTAATTAGATCAGCCGCAGCCTTGATGGTTCCACCTGTTGCAATAAGATCATCAACAAGAACAACTTTATCACCCGGCTTGATTGAATCCTTATGAATTTCAATAGTTGCTGTACCATACTCAAGATCATATGTCTTCTCAACTGTTTCTCTTGGAAGTTTACCCTTCTTTCTTACAGGAACAAATCTCTTATTTGCCTTATAAGCCAGTGGCATTCCAAAGAGAAATCCTCTTGCCTCTGCACCTGCAATAACATCGTAATCAACCCCCTGAAGGTGTTTATAAAGCTCGTCGATGGATATCTGCAGTCCCTGTGCATCATCAAGAACCCCTGTAACATCCCTGAACATTATTCCTGGTTCTGGAAAATCAGGTATTGTAATAATATAATCCTCTACTGTTTTCATGATTGTATACCCCTCTCTTATTATTAAAATTCTCATGCCTTGTCATATGCCCTCATATTATATTCAAGGCTTCTGTCCCCACGAAACTCATTTATACCTATCTCGTAGGCTATATCAATCTTACAGCCTGTTTCAAGACCTTCCAACATTTTATCACATTCCTCAGGTTTAAACCACCTCTTTATATCTTCCATGAAACCATCGACATCGAAGTACTTAACCGTAAAGATTCTATCCTGCTTGTCTTTAACCTTAAGGAACATTATCTTGCGAACCTCTCCCCTGATAGTAATGCCAAGTATTTCCATTCCTGCCTCAGCAAAAAGAGGTCTCTCATTTTGTTTTCCAAATGGTTCTAATAACGCTATCTCTTCAGCAAGCTTCATGGATGCATAGTACATCGGCATCGGAACATCAATCATAAGCTTAGGAACCAGCTGTTCATATGACAGACCAGAGTCCTCATTGAGTGCCTTTTTAAAATCATCCAGCATTTCTCTTTTTATTGATAATCCTGCTGCCATAGGGTGTCCACCAAATTTGACTGTCATATCACGGTGTTCATCTATCTTCTCAAACATGTTATAAACTTCAACTGAACGGCCAGAGCCTTTAAGAATATCCGGAT
>CACZRU010000087.1 GCA_902783605.1 uncultured Lachnospiraceae bacterium | reverse complement strand
CCAAAACCAAGAGGACCTCTTCTCTCAGTGATCTCACATCTAAGCTCCAGAACATCACCTGGCTTAACCTGCTTACGGAATCTTGCATTCTTGATACCACCGAAAAATGCAATCTTACCCTTGAACTCTTCTGAAGAAAGAATTGCAACAGCTCCACACTGTGCAAGAGCTTCAACGATAAGTACTCCTGGCATTACATGCTCCTCAGGGAAATGTCCCTGGAAGAACGACTCATTTACAGATACACACTTGATTCCCTCTGCCCACTGGCCTGGCTCAAAGTCTGTAATCTTATCTACTAACTGCATAGGATATCTATGCGGAATTATTTCTCTAATCTGATTTGAATTTAACTCCATTTTATTTCCTCTTTCTTGAGATTATTACGATTCTTCGCTCCGCTTAGAATAACACAACATAGTTCTCATAATCGAAGCTGCTTAGTCCTCATACTTTGCAAAAAGTACTGCAGCGTTGTGACCACCAAATCCAAGTGAATTAGAAAGTGCATATTTGATATCAGCCTGACGACCTTCGTTAGGTACAATATCAAGATCACATTCAGGATCAGGATTCTTGTAATTAATTGTTGCAGGTACAAAACCATCCTTAAGTGCCATAGTTGTGAAGATAGCTTCGATAGCTGCTGCTGCCCCCATAAGGTGTCCAGTCATAGACTTTGTTGAGCTTACCATAAGCTTATAAGCATAATCTCCAAATACAGCCTTAATAGCCTTTGTCTCACCAGCATCATTAAGGTGAGTTGAAGTACCATGTGCATTGATGTATCCAACCTCTTCCTTAGCAATACCTGCATCTGCGATTGCCATTTCCATACATCCTGCAGCACCTGCTCCTGTTGGATCTGGAGCTGTAATATGATGAGCGTCACAGCTTGCACCGTAACCAACTATCTCGCCGTAAATCTTAGCACCTCTTGCCTTAGCATGCTCTAATTCTTCAAGAATAAGGATACCAGCACCTTCACCCATTACGAACCCGCCTCTCTCAGCATCAAATGGGATTGAAGCTCTATTTGGATCCTGTGATGTACTGAGTGCCTGCATTACTGTAAATCCACCTACTCCCATAGGACAGATACAACCTTCAGCACCACCTGTGATCATAACATCCTGATATCCATCTCTGATTTTATGGAAGGATTCTCCTATTGCGTTGTTACCACTTGCGCAGGCAGTTACTATACATTCGCAAACGCCCTTGAAACCTGTATCGATTGCAATCTCACCAGCACACATATTTGAGATAGACATTGGAATATAGAATGGAGATATTCTCTCATATCCCTTTGTATATCCTCTGATAGTCTGATCTGAGATTGTGATAAGTCCACCGATACCTGAAGAAACGATAGTTCCACATCTAAATGGATCTTCCTTTTCTATATCTATACCACTGTCCTTGATTGCTTCTCTTGCTGCAATCATACCGAACTGTGTATATCTATCCATTTTTCTAGCTTCCTTCTTATCAAGGAAGTTTGCAGGATCATAGTCCTTTACTTCACCGGAAACCTTTACCTTGAAATCAGTTGTATCGATCTGCTTTGTAAAGTCGATACCACAAACACCATTCTTGATGTTTTCCCAAGCTTCCTCCAGATTATGTCCAACGGGGTTAATAGTTCCAATTCCTGTAATAACTACTCGTCTCATAATTTTTCTCCTTAGTTTAAATGTTTCATTGGTCGCTTCGCTCCACAAGATTTCCTTCGGAAATCTTGGTCTTTAACAGCTCATCCCACCTGAGCATTCGATAACCTGGCCAGTTACATATTCTGCTTCGTCGGATGCAAGGAATGCTACTACCTTTGCTACATCCTCTGGCTGGCCTGGTCTGCCAAGTGCTATATTCTTTACCATCTCTGCTTTCAGCTCATCTGAAAGCACTTTTGTCATATCTGTTTCGATAAAACCTGGTGCTACAGCATTTACTGTAATGCCTCTAGATCCAAGTTCTTTTGCAAGAGACTTTGTCATACCGATAACTCCGGCTTTACTTGCTGAATAGTTTACCTGTCCTGCATTTCCATAGATACCAACTACACTGCTGATGTTAACAATACGCCCATAACGAGCCTTCATCATTGGGCGTGTTGCTGCCTTCATCATGTTGTATGTACCCTTAAGGTTTGTTGCGATTACAAGATCAAACTCTTCTTCCTTCATTCTCATGATGAGATTATCTCTTGTAACTCCAGCATTATTTACAAGGATATCAACTGCGCCAAACTGCTCAGCAGCCTGCTTGAAGAGATTCTCACAATCTTCAGGAACTGTTACATTTGCAGGAAATGCAGCAGCCTTCACGCCCTGCTCTTCTATAAGCTTAACAGTTTCCTCAGCCGCCTCATTTATCACGAGGTCACAGATAACTACATTTGCACCCTCAGATGCAAGCTTTACACTAATAGCACGGCCAATACCACGAGCACCGCCTGTTACTATCGCAGTCTTTCCTTCTAGTCTCTTACTCATAATCATTCTCCTTATTGACTTTTCAAATTGATATTTATTTTAATCTATTTCTTACGTTCTTTCTCGAATATGACAACCTGTCCATTTCCCTTGTTATAGAACACTCCCTGCCAGCTTTTATGCATCGAATTCTCGAAAATTACATAACGGTATATCTTATAGTCAGTCTGAATCATCATTCATACGATAGTACTTAAAATCCTTTGCACTTTCCGGAGCAGGATCTGGAAAGAATCCACTCACTTCACTTTTAAATTCACTATATGACTCATAATCGGTCTTAGTGCCATTTTCAGATATATAAGTCATACCGATTTTCTTAAGTATCAAAAATGCTCCAATTATGATAAGAAGCACTATACCTATAAGTGCAAGAAGCATCTGCTTGCTTGTTGGCTTAAATCCAATAACTATACCTCCGTGAAGTCATCTGAATCTTATGAATTCTCTGAATTATCTTTTATAACTCCATGTTCTGTCCTTTGGAATCTGGTATTATGTTAACCTCTTGTCAATTTCATCACTTTATATGTCACCATGAATTTCTCTAATTCTTCAACATTTTCAACGCCATATACAGGAATATCTGGTGTAGTCTTCTGAACAAATTTTGAAAGTGTTTTACCAGGTCCGATTTCTACAAAGGCGTCAATCTTCATAGCAGCCATAGCTTTAATGGTATCATCAAAATACACCGACTTCTGAACCTGCTGTTCAAGAAGTGATGGAATAAGTTCATCATCATTTTTCTTTCTTCCGATGCAGTTGAAGAATACTGGAACCTGCATCTCTCCAAAGTTCTCACTCTGGAATCTTTCAGCCAATGCATCTCCTGCCGGCTTCATAAGTGATGTATGGAATGGACCACTTACCTTTACAGGAAGACACCTCTTCGCTCCCATTTCCTTAAGTACCTCTGCTGCCATATCTACTGCCTCAGCATCTCCAGAAACTGTAATCTGTCCTGGGCAGTTAAAGTTTGCTGGTTCTGCAACCAGAACCTTTCCAGCAGCTTCAAGTTCTGCATGAACCTTGTCACAGCCAGATAAAACTGTTTCCTTATCAAGACCGAGCACTGCTATCATCTTGCATTTTCTACCCTGAACTGCAGTCTGCATCGCATTTCCTCTGAACTGTACAAGTGGAACAACCTGTTCTTCAGTAAACACGCCAGAAGCATAAAGAGCTGAATATTCACCAAGTGAAAGACCTGCAACACAGGCTGGTTCAACACCAAGATTCTTTAATACTTTGGTGAGACCTACAGCAAATGCAACCATACAAGGCTGTGTATATTTTGTTTCATTAAGTGTTTCTTCTGGTCCCTCGAAGCATACCTTCTTAAGATCAAAATCAACACCTGTTACATTATCAAAAGTTTCTCTAAATTCAGGATATTTCTCATAAAGGTCAAGTCCCATTCCAACCTTCTGAGCCCCCTGGCCTGCGTATAAAAATCCTAGCTTCATATCTTCCACCTCATGTTTTGTAAATACAAATAATTAAAATGTTATTTATTTTCCTAATATTTTCATTCCATCATTATAAATATCTGCGATAATATCAGCCACTGGACGAACCTCTTTAAGCTGACCACAAACCTGACCCGCCATTACAGAACCTGTCTTCATATCACCATCTGTAACTGCACGACGAAGTCCACCAAGTGTAATCTGCTCAAGCTCTTCACGGGAAGCAGCCTCTGACTCCAGCTTAAGGTACTCACGAGCCATCTGGTTCTTGATAATTCTTACAGGTGCATTCAGTGAACGACCTGTTACAGTTGTACTATTATCCTTAGCCTTAATAAGCTCCTGCTTGTAATTATCATGTACTGGACATTCCTCACTTACAAGGAGACATGTTCCAATCTGAACGCCCTGTGCTCCAAGACACATAGCAGCAGCAAACTGTCTTCCATCTGCGATACCACCTGCAGCAATTACTGGAATATCTACGCAGTCAACTATCTGTGGAACAAGTGCCATAGTTGTCATATCACCTACATGTCCACCACTCTCACCGCCTTCGGCGATAACAGCATCAGCACCCTGCTTTTCTACACGACGAGCAAGTGCACTGCTGGCGATAACTGGGATTACAATTGCACCCATTTCCTTCCATTTTTCCATATACTTTCCAGGAGTTCCTGCACCTGTTGTAATGATCTTAATCTTCTCCTTAACAAGAAGATCT